>JAMWCM010000028.1 GCA_023818355.1 Candidatus Omnitrophota bacterium | reverse complement strand
TCTCTTCTCATTCTTTTTCTTAAAGGAAATTTATTCATCGCTTAAATTATAACAAAATTATGCCGATGATTAAAAGAGAAATCAGAAGACGATAAATGATAAAGAGATTAAAAGAATGGTGCACAATAAATCTCGTTAAGAAATGGATTGCCAAAAATCCTGAGAGGAAAGAAGAGATAAAAGCCAAACCGTTGGAGATTAAATAAGGAGAAACTAAACCCTCACGCATTTCCTGATTTTTAAGAAGCACTGCTCCCAGAATTATCGGGGCAGAGATAAGGAAAGAAAACCTTACGCTATCTCCCCGGTCTAAACCTAATAAGCGGCCACTGGCCATCGTTATGGCTGAACGCGAAATTCCTGGAATAATTGCCAGCGCCTGCGCAAAACCGATGAAGAGGGCATGAAAAGCATTGAGTTCCTTTAGCGTTCTATTCTTTTTGCTGAACCTATCAATTCCATAAAACAATAAGGCAAAACCTCCGAGGTTAAAGGCAACGGTTAAGGGATGATAAAATAATTTTTCCACCTTTACCTCTCCCATTTTCCCAAGGATTGCTCCCGGAATTGTCGTCAGTAAAATCAGCCAGAAAGTCTTTCCTTCGGGAAGTTCAGTAAAATTTTTATCTTTTAAAACAAGTAAACCATTTTTAATCAATTTTAGCCAATCCTTGGCGAAGTATAAAAGAAGTGCGAAAAATGTCCCTGAATGGAGAAAAACAACAAAACCCAAAGAGATTTTTTCTTTAAATAACCAGGCGAGGATAATCAAATGACCTGAGCTACTCACGGGTAAGAATTCGGTTATTCCCTGCACAATCCCCAAGAAAACTGCCTCACACATCTATCGTTTATATCTTCCTACCAGTTCTGTCTTCTCAATAATATAGCCTTCCATCGCTTCCAGTAGTTTCTGCTTGGTTAAACCTGGTGGGAGGTTGAGTTTTCTCTTCAAGGCAAAAATTTTGAAGAAATAGTGATGGGGTTTGCCCGGAGGCGGACACGGTCCTCCGTAACCAAGTTTACCAAAATCGTTGACTCCCTGTTTTGCCCCCAGGGGCAATTCTCCTTGAGGCGGAGTTCCCTCCTTAAATTCCTTAACCTCTTTGGGGATATCATAGATTACCCAGTGAACCCAGGTACCCATAGGCGCATCCGGGTCATCACAGATAATAGCAAAACTCTCCGTCCCTTCAGGAATATCCCTCCAGGATAAGTGTGGAGAAACATTTTCTCCCTCACAGGTAAATCTTTGGGGAATAAACTCATTATGCCTAAAGGAATTGCTCTCTATCTCTAAGGCAAAAACCAATCTGGAGAGAAGAAAAAAGAAAAATAAAAAATTATTTAACTTCATTTATCCCACCACCTCCTTTCCCAAAAAAATCTTTATCTCTTCTGGAAGGGGAGAAGTGATTTTCAGTCTTTTCCCATTCTCCGGATGCACAAACTCCAATTCTCGGGCATGTAAAAGTAACCTCTTTGCACTCAGGGCATAATCCCTTGCTCGGGCGAATCTCCTCTCCCCTACTATGGGATGTCCCATTTGTTTAAAATGGATACGGACTTGATTCTTCCTTCCGGTTAATGGTTCTATCTCTAAGATACTGTATTCAGGATTTCTCAATATAACTCTATAATCAGTAATCGCACATTTACGCTTTAAACCATCAAATAAATAATTTTTAATTCTCCCTTCATTTTTCTCCACCCACCCCTGCACAACCCCGATGTATTTCTTTTTAATCTCCTTTTTTCTGAACAGAGCCATAATCCTCTTCTGAGTGGTTTTATTTTTAGCAAAGATAACCAAACCGGAAGTCTCCTTATCTAAACGATGGCAGGGGAAAAGAGGGTCTCTATATCTTATATTTAACTGCTGGAGGAGCGAATTTTTATCCTCTGAAGAAAAAGGCAGTGTTAAAATTCCTGCAGGCTTATCTAAGACCAAGAGCCATCTGTCTTCATAAACTATTTTGTACATCTCCCTGAGAAATAACTTTCTCCGAATCGGAAACTGGGGTCTCAATCTGTTTAAATTTATCGTTTAATTTTTCAAGGTTTATAACCGCTCTTTCATAACTCTGACTTGCATTCTTGAGATGCATTCCGGTTTTAACAAACTCCTCAGAAAATTTACCAAAATCGTTTCTTAGACGCGCAAGGTCTTCTAAGACTTCCTTTGCCCGTTTCTCTATGGTCAACCCTTTTAATCCCCTTAAAATTACCATCAGATAGGCATAGAAACTGTTGGGAGAAACCGGAATTACCTTCTTACTCAGAGCATAGTCCCGGATACTCAATTCCATTTCATCATTTTCCTTGATGATTGTTTCATAATATACATTCTCCGCAGGGATATACATCAGAGCAAAATCATATGTCCCTTCATCGGGAAGGATATATTTACGGGAAATATCATCAATGTGTTTACTTATCGCTTTTACGAAATCTTTACGCGCACGCAAGCGCTCGGTATCTATCTTTGCTTCAATTATCCTTCTAAAACTTTCCAGGGGAAATTTGGCATCCACCACCACCAGATTCTCCCCTATTTTTATCACTGCATCCGCAGTTTCTCCATTTCGGAAACGATACTGCAATAAATAATACTCCTTGGGAATGATTTGCTCCAAGACATTTTCCAATAAAAACTGTCCAAATTCTCCTCTGAACTTTGGCTGGCGCAACAATTCCTGAAAACTGGCAATATCCTTTCCTACTTCAAAGATTTGTTTTGTCCCCTCTTCCAGCTTCCCCAGAGTTTTTTGCACATTCTGCACAACATTGGAGGCATTTATTAAATTCTGGGTTATTTGATTCTGCAAACTATTTAATTGAGAAGTAATCAATTGCGTATTGCGGTCAAGGGCTTCAGACCATTGCCGGGAGAAAAGATTAATTCTCTCCTCCGTCTCTTTTCTTAGGGTAACGGTTTCCTTAAACAGATACTTCTTTAAAATAAGGAGAAAATAGCCGCTTAGAAAAAAGACCAAAATAACTACTATCCACAAAATCTTTTCCATTTTTTATTATTTTATTCTATAATTCTTATTTAGTCAAACAAAATAAAAATGGGGTTAAAAAGCGTGAAGGGTTAGAGGAAATACGCCATCGCCTCTCTAACAAGTATTTTTAAATAACCATTAGCCTTGAGAAATACATTTCCAATTTAAATATTTTTATTTAGTATCTGTAAAGAAAAGGACTTCATGGAGGTGATTAAGGAAGATTTTTACTGCGGGGAAAGTACTGGAAGAATTATTTTCTTTTAAATCCCTAATTACTTTTTCCAAGATTTCTTCTTTTTCTTTTCCGTAAGCAATGAGCATAATCTTTCCCACAAAATTATTAAGAAAATAAGGAGTAATGGTTATTCGGTCTAAGTGATTGGGCTGAGTTTTTCCGCTTACTCCTAAAACAAGTTTATTCCCCTGGCTATCCCAAGGAAAATCTGAAAATATAGAGGCAATATGCCCATCCTTACCCAGACCTAATACTACAAAAATGTGAGGATTTCGGGATAAAAAGTTTTCCAGTTCTCTCTGGTATCTCTGGGCTTCTTCTCTTAAACTCCTTCTACTATCTATCCGATGGATATTTTCTGGAGGAAGTAAGCCTTCTTTAATTAAAGTGTCCAAAAATAGTGTGTAGGCTTGCTGGGCATTGTTTTCCTTATCATTTAAAGGAATGCCCATGCGCTCATCGGTAAAGAAAATCTTGACTTTGTTCCAATCTATAAGACTTCTATACTCTGTTTCCACAAGAAGTTTCAAGGGTAATAAGGAACTCCCCCCGGAGAGAAAAAGCATCAGTTCTTTATCTTCCATTATTGCTTTGCGGTATTCCCAGAGCAGGTTAGTAATTACGCTCGGGAAAAACCTTTCCTCACTGAACTGAAATAAGTTAATATTGGGTTTAATTTTCTCGGATAATTCCGCTAAACTTTCCAACTGTATTAACTTTTGCTGACCTTGGCCAAATAACTGAAGATACTTATCAATGGATAAAATCTGTTTACCTTTAAGCCGTGTATCTACAATCACTTTGTGTTCTACTTCATCGTTCAGGCGATAGCCTTCGGTTAATTTGGCTAATACTTCAGGGATTGCCTCCAGAGAAATCACATGCGTAATCATTCCCAAGGGATTAATCTCAGCGGATTTTATCAATTCCAGAGATTGCACAAAATCCTCCTGTCTTTCACCTCGCGTGAGAACAAATTTTATCTTTTTACCATCCCCAAGCACAGTGGTTATTTGCGGTTTTCCTGGCTGGCGTTCTTTATAAAACTTATAGGCATCAAAGACCGTCCCATCTTTAAATAAAATCCTACTTCCTTCTCTAATTTTCCCGTAAAGATTTATTATCGCATTTTTATTTATATAATCCAGAGCCCATTGGGCGGTGCGAAAATCCGAGGTAGCGATAATCACTACCTCTGCACCCTTACCACCGGTTAGACCTATTACTTTCTGGGCTGTGGTCTCATCAACCAAAATGGCATTCTCTTCTTCAATAAATCCTTCTTTGATGGCATGCTCTAATCTCCCGGAGTCTTTCTCCAGAACAATTACCTTCTTCGCCCCAAGTTTCTTTGCCAGAAGAATATGTAAAATCCCTGCTGGACCTGCTCCATCCACAACGATAATTTTGTCTTTAATATCTTCTCTAATCACATCCTGAGCGAAATGAACTGTGGCCAGCATTTCCGTAAAGAGGGCATTAAAAAAAGAAACATGGAGAGGTAGATTAAAAATAGTCTCCTCTTTATGCTTAACAAACCTCTCCGGAATCTTAAAGACCCGAGCAAAAAATCCAATGCCATTAAAGCCAATAATATCATCAGGATTATCGGGATGATTAGGATTCATAGTAATTATATCGCCAATTTTTATTCCCTTAACTCTTTCTCCTACCTTTATAACCTGGGCAACAACTTCGTGTCCCATAATACCTGGAGGCGTCGGCCGGACATTGGTGTAGATATCAATATCTGAACCGGTGATTCCGGAAAAGAGAGGAACAATTAAAACCTCATCCGGACTAATCTGCGGAGTGGGAAGAAGTTTAATCTCTTGACTAAAGGCTTCAGGTCCTTTCACCGAAGCAAGAAAGAATGGCCCGGGCTTTAAGATCTCCTCCCGGCTCATCCGCTGGATAGCAGATGTTTTTACCCGGCGTGAAACTATATTGGGAGGAGAAATATAGTAAGGTAAATCAATCGCTGGGCTTGAGACACCAAAAATCACCAGAGAAAGGATTAATTTATTTTTGATGGATAAAATAAAACGTTCCGGCTTTGTCTTTATCAATTTTTTACTCCCGATTTATGAAAGAAAAAAGGAAGGAATCATTATCGGCCTAAAGCCGCTTCTACTTTAGCAAAGAATCTCTTAAGTGCTTCTATTTTATCATCAAATTTCCCATCCACTTCAATCCTTACAGATAATCTTCCAGCATCCGTAAGTGCCTTTTGGGTTCCCAGAGCTTGCAGGGCGCTCTGCATACCGGTAGTAAAATCAGGAATTTCCTCACCAGGTATTTTTAGGTTTCCGGGAGCTGTGGGCACAATAAAGATAAAAAAACCTTTATCCGGACCAGCCATAAAATACTGCCGATATGAATGTTCGTATAGTGGACCTATACCAAGAAGGTCTTGCATCCCAATCTGCCTTAATATGCCCCGAGAAGTTCTCCATACCTCTGAACGCGAAGGAATCTCTGCAGCGTAAGGTAAAATTGCGCCATAAGTTTTTCCCCTTTGCGAAAAACTATAGCGGAGTATCCAGGCATACAATTTTGCTGCGCTAAGGGATTTAAAATCCTCTATACCGTTATCCTTAAGAAACCCCTTGAAATTCTCTCCTTCCAATCTCATAAAATCTCCAAAATAGAACCAGATCCCCTCAGCAATTCCTATCCTATATCCTCCATCTATATCCGGCTGACGAAAACTCCCAAGTTTTTTATTATATGCCTGCTGAGTAGTTTGACCTGCACTTACTGATCTCAATATTTCTGCCTTCATGGCATCAGTATTTCTCTTAGCTATTTCCACCTGAGGTTGACCAAAAGGATTAATCTTCATCATTAAACCCGACATTCCGGTAGCAAATTCCAGGGCATATAATATACCTAAAGCCTCTTCTTTATTTTCCACAGTAAATTCCCACACAGGAACCCTTTTATCTATAACTTGTTTAACAAAACCATCATTTTTATCTGAACTTCCTATCCTAAACCGAATAGCAAAGGTCTCTCTGGTATAAATTGAACTGTCAAAATCTCTCTCAAGTATAGGTATAATTCCTCGGTTCTTGCCTGATAAATCCACCTTACCCTGACTTTCCGCCACTAACTGTTCAATCCAGTGACCGATAGATTTTAACTCCTCAGGAAGAATAATGCGCATATATATTTTTCCTGAAGTTTCCATATCATACATAAATTTCCCTAAGATATATTTTGCCTCGGAATACATAGCCTTCCGAGCATAGGAAAGGATTTGTTCCACATCCTGTCCGGCCAGGGCTGCCGGAAGCATACCAATTACCGAGAATATAGTATATCTACCACCTACCAGCTCCGGATGTTCAAATATATTATCCTGAGAAACATTGTTATCAGAGAGAAACTGCATCAATTTGCTTTGCTTCCTGCTGGTATCCGTAATCGCGATAAAGTGTTTTGCAGGGTCAAGTCCTGCTTCTTTAATTTTATCATAAGCAATCTTAGTTAAGGCCATAGTTTCCGCAGTCCCACCGGATTTACTGATAGAAATAAAAAGAGTCTTGGCGAGATTAATTTTGCTTAGGATGGCACTGACATCCTCTTCATCAAGATTCTCCATAACATGGATCTGCGCAAAACCTTCTTTTGTTCCTAAGACTCCCCGTATAACATCACCGGGTCTACTTGAACCACCCATACCGATGACCACAATATCCGAGTATTTTCCCTTATGCTTCTGGGCAAAATCAATGATCTTCTGTAACTGTCCCTGGGCCGCGTCTGCAGGCAGGGTTAACCAGTGAGTATCTTTTATCCCCTCACCCTCTACGCCTTTTGTAGACCATATTTCTATAGCCCTTTTCCATTCCCCGGAATTGGGGTCTAAGGGATATTTTTCTTTAAATTCAGCCATCTGCTCAGGAGAGATTTTGGCCTCATAGTTTTCTACCTCAAACTTAACTGCATATGGTGCCATCACTCTTCTCAAAGTATTAGGAGAATTCCCAAATTCCATATTTCTCCTGGTAAGAAAAAAACAATTGCCCATCAATATAAATCCAATTACTAATTCTGTCAAGTTTTTCTTTCTGGAAAATTTTTCCACTTTCATCTCCCTCCTTTCTAATTATTTTATTTATGTTTAATTTTATCTCCATAATAAAATATAACACCAAACTATGGAATCGTCAAGGTCAAATTATTTCTCAGGCTGATACCTTTCTAATGCTTCTTTATCTGCAAAGATTAAAGTTCTGCCCCGGGCAGGAAGTAAAATCTTCAACAATAAAGGCGACATCAAAAAGGACAGAGAACTTTCGCCACAGTTTATCCTGGAGGCAAACAGATGAGAACTATTCTATCACCAACATCTGTTGCCATCTTAAAAATCAATTTTCTTTCTTCTTCTGTGCAGTTAATTCCAAAAGGAGCATGGCAATTTCTCTTGCGGAATTTGGATGGGCAAGCTTTTTAGCTTGGACTCGCATCAACTCCAATTGACTTGGATTTTCAAAAAGCTCACCTATAATCTTGGGAATCTCCTCTATCTGCTTTGCATATATTGCTACACCTTTCTCAATTGCAAATTCCAGATTCTTTTCCTCCTGACCACCGACTGGCTCAATCAAAATAAATGGTAAATTCTTGGCTAAAGCCTCAGCAATAGTCAACCCCCCTGGTTTTGTGATAACTAAATCCGAAGCTCCCATTAACTCATCTATATTTTCAATATAGCCAAAGACCTCTATTTCTATTCCCAAATCTTTCTCCATCTTTTCTATTCTTTGCTTAAGCTCTTCGTTTTTGCCAACAACTACTAACAACTGCAAAGGCTTTTTAAAATTCTTGAAAGAACTCACAAGTTTTTCAATCGGACCTATACCAAAACCACCCCCGATAATGAGGACGGTTGGCTGTGTCTCTCCCAGACCCAGTTTTTGTCTCAATTCCATTTTTGATATCTCCTTACTGAAAATAGGGTCAATGGGAATCCCCAGCACCTTTATCTTTTCTTCAGGTACTCCCATCTCCTTAAGTTTCATACCTATTGAGATATCTGGAACTACAAAAATATCCACCTCCTCATTTATTCCTAAGGGATGGACATCAAAATCTGTAGCCACATAAACCAAAGGAGTTTTCAATATTCCTTCTCTTTTAAGGGAAGCCGCCCCTAAGGTTATAAAGGGATGGGTAGAGACAATTACCTGTGGAGAATCCTTTAAACTTTCATGAATTGCCCGCGCATAAATTTGAGTAATAAGCCATCTAAAGGGACTATGCACAGAGGATATAATATTACTTTCATAGAGCGCTCCCCATAAGCCACGCAAAGGAGATTTAATCATCCAGAGATAGAGTTGATTAATAAGCTCGGGAACTTTTGGGGAGTAATAATCTAAGGGGTCAGTTCCTTTAACCTCAACATTTCCTGAAATCTCTCTTAGTGCCTTCTCAATGGCCTGAAAGGCCCGGATATGTCCCATCCCTGCCAGGACTGTAGGAATGGATATAGCTGAATCTCTTAGAAATCTAACTCTTCTGGCTAATCCTTCATAAATAGAGAAAGGGAAGGCAGTTCTCAAAAGAGAAAAAACGAAAATAAACAAAAATAGTAACTTAATCCTCAAATTTAGTCCATAGGGGTTTGTGCAAATATAACTTCTCAAGACCTGACGCCTCTGATTTTTAGAGATTTACTTACTTGGCTCAATAACAAATAAACTGTTTACAGGTCTAATATCGCCTGAGGAACCGCCCACGCCAGGAGATGTCAGGTTCAATAAATAATATTTGCTTCCATCCCCAGCGTTATAAATAACACCCAGATTAACTGAGGCTCCATCATCTAAGCTCATAATACATTTAATTTTCTCATCACCCACTAAATCTTTTATAATCAATAATGCCTCAGCATAGCTAACTCCGGAATTTCTTGTATTCCGACCTGAGAAGGAGAAGACAAAAAATTTTCCTGATTCAGTAACACCGATCATCTGCCTGGGTGTGCGGGCATAGAACCCATCAGTCACACCCGGATCTGTTGCCTGACTGTCACGAGAAATATAGGTATCCCAGCCTTCTCTCTGCATAACTTCTTGATCCAAATAATCTACAATCTTTTTTATATCAAGATTTTGAGCATATAATTCTTTGTATAACCAAGGTGTAATATCCTTATCCATAAGTATCATACCTCCGCCAAAAATCCATTGAGCATTTTGCCATTCAGCAGGCAGTTTGTTCTTCAATGTCACCTCAACTCCTTCTGCTAATTTCAATTCTTGAAATAGAGAACTACATTATATCTTTTTGATAAATCGATGTCTGGTCAATAATTAACCGGAACTAAGAGCAGACCCTTTTTTGTGACAGAATCTACAACTGAATAATATGCATTATTTTTTGAAATCAGGGGAGTAATAGCGATTGCTTTCTCATTTATGTTTTCTCCTTGAGAAAAATCAAAAGGAACCCATTCTATAATAGCAATTACCTGAAATCTTTTTGGTTTTTTCAATTCTTTTAATCCAGTAAATTCTTGCCTCCCTAACAACTTATCTATATTTTCCTTAGAAACCTCGTCTCTAAAAGAAGCCTCTTTTACCACAAAATATACCTTTATATTTGGATTGCTATTAAGCAATTTTTCTCCAAATATTTTCAAATCATAGGGAAGGCTTCCATTCTGTCCGGCAAAAAATACTAAGGTACCACCGTTATTCTGAAGTTGTTGAAGCTTATCTACAAGAAATTCTAAATCGTTTACTTTTGCTATACCCTTATAATCCCCAGAATAGCGGGGATTAAATTTTTCAGTTTTTATACTTAGCTCAATGGCTTCTAAAAACTCGAGCGGGGTTATAACCTATTGCCAAAGTTGATTTTTAATTGCAGTTTGGTTAGCCCCTCCATTTTTTTGATTATAATCATTCTGTAACTGATTATAAGAATATCGCCTAAAATTCCACCTAAATATTTACTATGTCTACCTAATTTTTCATAAAGCGGAGCTGAACTTATAAAAAGTTTTGATTCTCTAACTCTCCGCAACAAGAGAGAATCTGGATTATAAAACCTGATTTGTGAGGGAAAAATTAAAATGCAACCAATGAACAGCCCAATCCTTTTGCCTAAAAATCTAGCTAACTTCATCATTTTCCCCCAATTTTTAGCTACTTCCAGAACATCTGGCCAATCGTGGGAATTAAGTGTCAGGTCTTGAAATGTGAAATATCAGCCGACTTTAGTTTATTTTTTGTCACTTGTCAAGACCTGACACCATACTGCCTGCCTTGATTTTAATTTTTTGTAAATCATCTCTACCTCCTCCCTTAGATTTTATTTCTATGGTTTAGTTACAAATATAATATGATGTCCGATTTCGCCCAGAGGTATACCCAGAGCACGCAGAGTAGGAATATCGTAATAAGCACCCTTGTCAATTAACACCCCCGCTCCAATGCCCGTTCCCCAGATTACCGCAAGCAAATTATTCTCATTTTTAAATGTTCCTTGTGAAGAAATCTCGCCTTTTGCCGCAGCAATCCCATCGTGTTGAATTTCTATGGGGATATTTTTTAATCCCGGAGACAACCTTTCCTGTAATTCTTCTATAAGATTTATTCCTTTACCCAAGCCCCAGATGTTGGTCCCAATAACCTTGCCATCCCGGTATTCTCCCGACCCTGCCCAAGAGATACCAATTTTGGCTGGTGTCTTTCCTATGTGTTTTGTATTCTCATTAACCTCATTAATAAGTTTAACAATATAATCAATCACTGCTGACTTTGCCGCCTCCTCTTGGGAGGGCAAAATACCTTGACCAGTTAATTTTGTTTTCCAAGAGCCTCCCGAAATCTTTCCACTTAAAAGTTCCCCATCCTTATCTACAGAACCAGCCAGGATTTTTGTTCCTCCCACAGTTACAGCAGTACTATATTCATCTGATTTCTTAGGTAAAAATGCCCAGAAGTCGCGGGGGAAATTCCCTTGATATTGTGTCCTTCTAATATCCGGCTTAATGCCTCTAATTCCTGTTTTTTGAAAAACTTCATTTACACCCCCAATTACTCCCTCATTAATCAAGGGGTCGGCTGTTAAATTTAGTCCCAAATGCTCTGCCACTCCACCTACCAGCACAACTTTAGAGATAAGCTCATCAACTTCACTCTGCGGCCTCTCGTTTTCTAAAAGAATCTTTCTTATATTGACCATATAAAAACCCAAGGCATGTCCAAATTCCCTACCAATTTCCACTAAGAAATCCTTTATCTGAGGGTTTACCTTAGCCTGTTCCGTGATAAACTTATTAACCCCTTTAATCAAATCTTCTAATTTCTCTGCCTCTTGGTCGAGTGTCTTTAACACATCTTCCTTAAGTTCTTTAGGGTCTTTCCCCAGTAAATCCTGTATTCTGCGTATTTCATTAAGAGCTCCCTGCAATGTAATAGTAAATTGGGGAATCTTTTGCTGTAAAATTGAACCTAAGGCATTTTCCTTTATAAATTTTTCAAATCTAAAAGCAATATTCGGTCCACTCAAATAAGATTCAAAATTCTTCTCATTATCAGGGAATTCTCTCTGAAATGGATCAAGAAAAGTATAACCTCGACCACGATATTCAAGTTTATAATCTCCTAAATCAATTCGGGGAAAAATCACAGAACCGTGAACACGACGCAAACCCTGTTCTGAAATACTAATGTAGTTATACGACGCTGTTACAGAGATCAAAATCATAATCCCGAGTAAACAAAATTTTACAATTTCTCGCCTCATTTCCATCCCTCCCCTTATTCTTACACTATCAGTCCAACATATCGCGGGTGTCCCCAAAATTACCGACGAGAGGGATCAGAACACATCGGTGGTGGGCTAGAGTTTGTCCCACTCTTTATACTGTTTCTTTTTGCCTTTTCTAATAACTTAATTACCTCCCTAGTATTCCGTTGCATCTTTATTTCTTTCCACTTTTCATAAATCTTTTCCATCCCAATATCAGGCATATCTTTAATCTCAAATTTTTAAGGGCATAACAAATTCCCTTGCACAAAACTTGGCTCAATCTCCTTTATCCTCCTTGCCCAGACTGATTGGGAAGTAAGAGAAAAGACAAATACAAGCAAAATAACTCCTTTCACTAATTTGCCCTGACTTAAATTTAAGTTATCCATTTTTATATGAGTCCGAGAAGAAAATACTGCAATGGTGTTTCGGTAAATTGTATGAACGTTATTCTATTATAAATATATTCCTCCCTTATAAAATAAATACAACACAAAATTAAACAAATGTCAAGGGTAGGAATTAATAAATAACTCTAAAAACTGCCATATGGATAACGGACCATCACCCACTTTAATTACTCGGCCTGGCTGTCCAGCTGATAATGATGCTGAGAGTATATTAACTCCTGGAATTTGAGTAATTGGAAAATCTCCCCCTCTTTGTGTAAACTCATCCCCAAAATACAAGATATACTGGCTCTGCAGAGCTAAATTTCTCATATATTCTTCAAGAGCAACTTTCTTATTGGTTCCGGTATCAATTGAACCCGTGCCTCCGGAAAGCATGGTGCGTGTAGGTAAATGAGGGCTAAGCTCATCAATAATTCTATTGCGCAAACTCCTTCCGATTTCGTATCCTAATTCGCCTTTTGCCGAAGGCAAAGGTTTTATAGTAACCTGAACTATGGGAGAATTGGGATCTGTTTTATCTGCTCTTCTTATCTCAATCCAAGGCATAGTCACTGTATTATCATCTTTTTTCGG
>JAMWCM010000027.1 GCA_023818355.1 Candidatus Omnitrophota bacterium | reverse complement strand
AAATGAGGAATTTCCTAAGTTCCAAATTATCCCTCAGGGAATTATTGGGAAGATAGTTCTGGAAGAATTGTATGAATAAATTGGGGTATATATTAGTGGAGACATTAATCAGTGTGGTAATTCTTTCTGTAGGTTTAACTCTGGTAATGAATGCCTTAGGTTCGGAGATCCATGCTTTACGCATTTCCAGAAATTATGTCCATGCCAGTATTCTTTTAGAAGAGAAACTTGCGGAGATAGAAAAAAAGGGGGAAATTGATTTAATTAATGAGTGGAAAGGAGGCAAAAGGGGGAAGTTTAATGGAGATTATGAGAAATTTGAATGGAGCATAGAAGTTTCTCCCATAGAGAATACAGATTTAGTTAAGGTGAAAATTACCGTAGGCTGGAGGGAGGTTTTAGCAGGGGGAAAAAGAGAATTGGTTGCGATAACCTATCTGCCTAAGAAATAATGAAAAAGGGTTTTACTTTAGTGGAGATTTTTTTGGCAATAAGTATTTTTAGTATTCTGGCAGTTTCCATTTATGGGGTTTTCCATATGGGAATTACTGCCTGGAGAAAGATGGAAGCGATTTTGGAACGCTCTCAGGAGTTGAGACTTTTAATGGAGAGGATGGGGGTAGAGTTGCGTAATTGTTTGGATTTAGATATTGAGGAGCATTTTATAGAGCAGGAAAAAGCTTATGCTTTTCGGGGTGCATCTAATAAAATGATTTTTTACACATTAAAGAATGGAAAGATAAGAAGTATAATTTATAAGGTGGAAAAAAATTTAGAAAAAACTGAGGAGCTGGAAAGGGATGTTTTTTTACTTGAACGCGCGGAGAAACCCTTCAGCCCTTTAGTCTTTGGAGAGGATGATTTTCAGGGAGAAGTGGTGTTGGATTTAATTAAAGAGCTGAATTTTTCTTATTTGGAAAGGAAAAGTGATACTGAAGAAGAGTGGTTGGATAAGTGGGGGGAGAATGATTTACAGAAAAAAAATCTGCCTGCTCAGGTTAAAATAAAAATTGTCTTCTATGTTCCTACATATCTACCGGTGAGTAGAAAAATTGATTATCAGGAAATTAATATTGAAAAATATGTTGACCTGGTTACCGCAAAAAGAAAATTACAGTAAAAAGGGGACAATTCTTATAAATGCTTTCTGGATTCTCTCTATTTTGTTATTGGTAGTTTCGGCATTTGCCTGGAGGATTTCCTTAGAGTTGAAAATCTCAAAAATGTTTACCTCCCGTGCAAAAGCTACACCGGCGGCAAAAGCGGGATTATACTGGGCGATGGATGTAAAGAAGAAGGATAAAAACGACTTTGATTCTTTAAATCCTGAATTAGACCCCTGGGTGAATAATGAGAAAGATTTTAAGGAAAAAATAATTGATAAGGAAGATGTAGAGACAATGGTTAGTATTAGATATATAGACCATTACGATGCTGAAGGTAACCCCGTTTACTATTATGGTTTAATTGATGAGGAGAGAAAGATTAATTTAAATCTGGATATAAACATAAATATAACTATAGGCAACCAGAAGATAGATATAACCGCTTCTGAGATTTTGAAAACCCTTTTGCATAATTTAAATATCCCTGTTCTTAATCCGGAGATAATTTCGGCAATCATTGACTGGCGGGACGGGGATAATAAAATTGGTTTAAGTAATGAACCCGAGCCAGACAATTACCGTAATGGTAAATTTAGAGTTCTGGAAGAATTATTAATTTTAAAAGATATGGATAAAGAAAAATTCGCAGTTTTACAAAAATACCTTACTGTTTATGGAAGTGGTAAAATAAATGTAAATACTGCTGAGAGAAAAGTGCTCTTAGCTGTAGTTAATTCAGTGTTGGATTTCTTAAAAAGGTATATATCAAATATTTCTCTTGATTCCCATTCTTTAGTAGACCAGATTATTACACAACGAGAAGTGAGCCCATTTAAAAATATAGAGGAGTTGTTACCATTTTTTGGAGGAATCCCAATTTCCTCTCAGATGTTAAATGCTTTGCTTGAGGTTCGTTCCACCGCCTTTCAGACAAACATAGAAGTAAACATGGGAAAGGTTAAAAAAACCGTTAAGGCTATTTTTAATACCGAAAAAAAAATTCTCTACTGGAATGAAGATTAATTTTAAAATCCTTGTAGGCATAATGGGGAAGTTTAAAGAGATTAGGGAATTTCTCCTTTCCAGGAATTATCTTACCTGTCTGGAGATTTCCGAGACCCATATAAAACTGGCACAGTTTGAAAAAAGAAAAGGAGAAAAGAGTCTTGTCAATCTCTTCACCCGAAACCTTCCTTCTTTAGATGAGGGAACAGTGATAAAGACCATAAAAGCAGTTCTTAGGGAGATAAAGAAGAAAGGGACGGTTTTATCTCTTCTTCCCCGGCAGCAGATCACTGTGCGTTATCTGAAACTTCCCTCTGCACATCCTGAAGAAATAGAGGCAATGCTTGATTTTCAGGTTTCCAAACAGATTCCCTATCCTAAAGAAGAAATCGCCTATTCCTATATCAAATTAGGGATAGATACTGCTGGCTATACAGACATTCTCTTAGCCATTGTGCATCAAGAGATAGCCTACAAGCAGCTTAATCTTCTGCATTCCTCAGGACTTGAACCGGAAAGGATAAGCTTTGATACCCTCGCTTCCTCTTCTTGGTTTTATTATCTCTACCCTGAGTATAGAGAAACGATTTTCCTTATTGATGTAGATACTCTTTATACAAAAATAAGCGTCATCTGCTTCCCCGGAAGGCTCCTCTTTAGCCGGGCGATTAAAGTGGGAGTGGAGGATTTAGAGAAAGAGGGGGATTCCCAGAGCCTCAGGAATTTTAGAGATGAGATAAAATTAACCTTTTCCACCTTTACGAAGGAATATCCCCAGACAGAGATAAAGCGGATAATTCTTACAGGAGCAGTTTCTATCTTAAATAAACTTAAAGATTATTTAAAAAATGAATTTTCTTCAGAGATAGAGATAAGACTTCCCTTGGAAAGAATAAAGATGGGAAGGGATGCCTTAGAAGAAAACTGGTTTGACCAGCAGAGGGTATCGCTAAATGCGGTTCTGGGTCTGGGCTGGGAACAGGAAAATACCGAAAAATTAGACCTCATCCCCCTGAAGGAGAAGGAAAAGAGATTAGCAGAAAAAAATAAATTCCAGATTATTTTCAGTGTTCTGCTTGTTTCCTTAATTGTCTTAACTTTGCTGGGTTTTTTTTATAAAAAATTTCATGAGAAGACTGCACTTGTGCGCTATCTGAATAATGAATTGAAAAAGATAAGTGCAAAGGCACAGAGTCTGGAAGAGAAAAAAAGGAATCTGGAACTGGTGAGGGAAATTTTTTCTGAAAGAAGTATCAGTTTGGATATTCTTAGTGAGCTCCACAGGATTACTCCCGAGGAGATAAACCTGGTAAGTTTTGATTTTGAAGATGGTAAAGGAATTACCTTGAGGGGAAATTCCACAGAGATGGCTGCGGTTTTTAGGTTTGTAGGGATTTTAGACAAAACCCCTTACTTCTCCCATTCTCAGGTGAAGTTTGTAAGGAAAAGGGTGGGTGCAGAAAACTTAACCGATTTTGAGATTTTTTCTCCTTTAAAGAGCAAATGAGACTATTAAGTCAATTTTCTCGGAGGGAGAGAATTCTTTTCTTCATTACCGTGGGGGTAATTGTTTCCGCAGGGGTAATTAATTTTATAGTTGCCCCGGTGCGGAAGAGATGGCGGCGTTTAAACTCCCAGATTGTAAACCTGAAGGCAAAATTAAATCATTATATAAAAATCTTAGGTTTGGAGCAGGAGATTGAAAAAAGGTATAATACTTATGCAGATTATCTTAAAACCAAGGGTTCCCATGAGGAGGCACTGGCTTCCGTACTCCAGGAGATAGAAAAACTTGCCCGCACTTGCGGAATATTACTTACGAATATCGTTCCCTCAGGCTTAGAAGAGAAGGATTTTTATCAGAAGTTTGAGGTGCGTATGGAAACTGAAGGGGATATTTCTTCACTGGGGCGTTTTCTCTATGAACTTCAGAAATCAAAATATCTGTTCAGGGTAGTTCGACTTAATATTACCACCAAATCAGGAAGTCAAGACACCCTGCGTTCTTCAATAGAGTTGATGAAAATTTTTATTCCCTGAGATGCCCATTTACGATTATCGTTGTTCAAATTGCGGCAAAATAAATACCATTTATAAAAAATCTACAGGAGAAAAAAGGTTTTTTTTACGCTGGAGAAGATATCGTTGTGCTTTTTGTGGTAGCCGAAAACTAAAAAAGGTTTACTCTCCTTTTGCTGTCTCTAAGAAAGAATCTCCCCAGGAGATGCTCAATGAATTGAGTAGAATTGCTCCGATAAATTTTGTTCGGGATTATCGGCCTAAAGGACCTCCCCCGGGAGGATGTCCCTATGCGCAGGAAGAAAATAAAAATTCTCAAGAAAAGCTTAAATAAAAATGACTTATTATAATCTCATTAGTTTTTTGGGTATTATCTTTGTTCTCTTTGTTGCCTGGATTTTTTCTCCGGAGCATAAAAGGATAAACTGGCATGTAGTTTTCTGGGGAACATTTTTACAATTCCTCTTTGCTCTTTTTATTTTTAGATTTCCCGCGGGAATAGGTTTGTTTAACCTGCTCAATAGTCTGGTGATTAAAGTTTTTTCCTTTGCCCGGGAAGGGATATATTTTCTTTTTGGTCCCCTCGCGGTTCCTCCCGGAGAAACAGGTCCGGGGGGAGAGAAATCCTTAGGATTTATCTTAGCCGTCCAGGCTTTACCCACGGTAATATTTTTTTCTTCCCTGATGTCTCTACTCTATCACTGGAAAATTATGCCGAAGTTAGTTGAATTTTTTGCACGGGTCTTTACCAAACTTATGCGTGTAAGTGGAGCAGAAGCACTCTGCACCGCCAGTAATATTTTTGTGGGGATAGAATCTATTTTTACCATAAGACCATATATAGAGAAGTTGACCCTTTCGGAAATCTGCACCATTCTTACTGCGGGAATGGCGACCATTGCCTCCACAGTATTGGGATTATATGTTAGTTTTCTACACAATCTTTTTCCCACCATTGCCGGACATCTGATTTCTGCCTCTATCTTAAGTGCCCCGGCAACTCTGGTAGTTTCTAAGTTAATTTTTCCCGAGAAGGATAAGCCTCTGACCTTAGGAAGGGTTATAGAACCGGGATATGAAAAGAGTAGCTCCTGGATAGAAGCAATTATTCGGGGAGCAAACGAAGGGGTGAAGTTATATGTGGGAATAATGGCTCTTCTTTTAGCCTTTTTAGGACTCCTTGCTCTCTTTAATGGGGTGATGAAAGAATTGGGAATTCTTTTGGGAAAAATTTGGGGAGGGGAGTGGGATTTATCATTGCCGAGAATCTTAAGTTTTCTTTTTCGTCCCTTTGTTTTCTTTTTGGGAGTTCCTCGGGAGGACATAGGAATGGTTTCCCAAATCCTGGGGGAGAGAGTAGTTTTAACCGAATTGTTTTCCTATCGCCATCTTGCAGAGTTAATTAGAGAAGGTAAAATTGTATATCTGCGTTCGGTGGTTATTTCTGCCTATGCTTTGTGTGGTTTTGCCCATATTGCTTCCTTAGCTATTTTTACGGGAGGCTTGTCGGCACTGACCCCTAAGAGGGCTAAGGATATTGCGCGTCTGGGATTGCGGGCATTATTTTCAGCTACCCTTGCCTGCTTAATGACCGCGGCCGTGGCCGGGATTTTTTTTCCGGAGGGTAAAACAATTCTTTTGCTGAGTAAATAGGGAAAATGCGTGAAGAGAGTTTAAAAGAAATTTTGCAAAAATTCTGGAAAATGAGAAAACCGGTCTCCGCGATGTTGGAGGTCACTACCCGTTGTAATCTTAAATGTCAATTCTGTTATGTTTCGGAGAGAGAAAAAAAGGAAAAAGACCTTCCCCTGGGGAAGATTTTCCGGATTATTGACCAACTGGCAGAGGCGGGTTGTCTGGAAATCTTACTTTTAGGAGGTGAGCCATTTATCCGTAAAGATTTTCCGGAAATTTATAAATATCTTTCCCGAAAGGGAATGTTTATTCATATCTATTCTAATGGCACACTCCTGAATCGGAAAATACTGAAGACAATAAAAGCCTATCCTTTCCATTATCTGCGTATTTCTTTATATGGAGCTAAACCCCAGACTTATAAACACTTGAGTGGTAATCCCCGAGCATATAATATGGCAATCAGGGGGATAAAATTCGCTAAAGAAGAAGGAATAAATTTAGGGCTTTACACAGTTTTAAATAAAATAAATCAGCAAGATGCTTCCCGGATGAAAAAAATTGCCCGGCAGTTTGGTTTAGGGATTTACCTCCAGAAACATCTCACCGCTAAATCCGATGGTAGTGTTAAGCATTATAAATTAAGTATTGTAAAGCGACCAAAGCGCTATCTCTGCCACGGCTGTCTTTTCATTGACCATACGGGGAAACTCACTTCCTGTCCAGTTCTGCGCAGTTCCTATTATGATTTAAACTGTTTTTCTTTTGAAAGCGCCTGGAGGGAAAGGAGGGATAAGAAATTAAAGATAAAATGTCCTGTGCATTAGGCGAAAGGAGGGAAGATGGAAAAGAATAAGCAAAAGAAAAAATATGTCAAGCCGGAGGTAATAAGAATTCCTGTGGATTTTAAAAAGCTGGGGGTTAGAACAGGTATTAGCGACGAGGATCGTATTCCAGGGTTGATTTGTCCTGATGTTCAGACCCCGTGTACTGCTTATTAATATTATGTAAAGAGGAATGTTTCTAAACTTAGCTGATTTTGTCATTGAGATTAGTGAAATAGAAGAAATTTTTTCTCCTTTTACGCTTTTTCAAGTCAAAGATAATTCTATGAAACCAGACATATTCATTTTTCCCAATAAGGAGTATCACCGGTTTATTTTACAGAGAGATGAACTACGGGCAAAAGGGGGAGAAGATTGGAGGATATATTTATTTCAGAGGAGAATTATTTTTGCAGATAATTTTAATTCGGGGCGCATAATTATTTTTGATAAGGAGATAAAAAAAGGAGAATTTTATTCAGGGAAAGGCAAAGGTGAAAACTCCAGAAATCCGCTTACTTATCCCTTGGGTCCGCTTATCTTAAGTCACAAATTGGCTCAGAAGGGAGAAGGGTTGTTTTTGCATAGCGGGGGAGTATTAGAAAATAATTCGGGGTTCATTCTTGCGGGCTCCCCGGAAAGCGGTAAGTCCACACTGGTGGAACTCTGGAAGAAAGAAAATCCAAAGGTAAATGTTCTGCACGATGAGCGCTTAATTTTAAGGAAAAGAGAAGGGGGTTTTTATGCCTACGGTTGCCCCTGGCATCTGAGGAAAGTAAATCTGGTAAGTAACCAGAAAGCAAAGATAAAAATTATTTTTTTCTTAAGGCAGAGTAAGAAAAATTTTCTCAGAGGCTTAGAAAGAAAAGAGTCTTTCTTAAGAATTTTGCAACACTCTTTTTACCCTGCTTACGATGCAAAACTAACGGAAAATTCTCTGGATTTCTTAAGGGATTTAATAGAGAAAATTCCCTGTTTTGAACTGGGATTTAAACCCACTTCTTCCGTAATTACCTTTTTGCGTAAGCATATTGACAGATAACAAATTTTGTGTTATATTTAGAAAAAAAGGAGAGAAGGTGAAAAGAAGATTAATTTTTCTTTTGGTTTTTTGGCTTTTACTAAATCCATTTTTAAACAAAGAGGTCGTTTCTCTTGAGGAATCGGTTTCTCTATCTGAAGCCAATTCTATAGAAAAAGAGATTGCTTCCTTGGTTTCTTATTTAGCAAATCTTCAGGGGAAGAGAATTGCTCTGGATAAATTTATTCAGAAAACAGGAAACATTCCTCCGGGGATTATTTATGAACCCTATCTTTCACGGATTTTATCTGCTGCCCGGGACCAAGGATTATTTCTGTTGGGTTTTAAATTGAATCCTGAACTAAAAAGTCTCAGTTTATTGCAGACCCAGAAAAAACCCTTTATCGCTTATTCTAAGAATGAAGGCTATCTGCTCATAGAGGAGATTGCTTCTCAACCAGAAGGTTTAATTTTGCATTCTCGGAAACATTCCGGGGAAAAATTTTCCCTTAAAGGGGAGGATTTTATTAAATCCTGGAATGGGCATATCTTTTCCTTTCCTCTGGTAAATATTCTTGCTGAACGCATAAACTATCCGCATGCTCCTCAGGGGCGCTTCATCTCTATTTATTCCTATCATCGGGAAGATTTTGAGAAATTAAAAAAAATCTTAGATGTTTTACGAGAGGAGGCAACCCGCCTCCAGAAAAAACTTATTTATATTGATGAGTTGGGGCTTATTCCTAAGGAAACAGTGAAGAACCTTCAAGAGGGTTCAAAATTGAGCGAAAAAGAAGCTTTTGAGAATGCCAAACATTCTCTGAGAGTAGAGACTGAAGGATTTGAAAAAGGGATTTCTACCTATGATGAGAATCCCTTTTATCAAGCACAGTATTCCTATCTGGCAAATTATAGAATTAAGTCTTACATGGAAGACTTAGATTATGAAAACTGGAAGCGCATTGTTGCTTTTGATGACTTAAATCTTCATAACGAAGCAATCCGTGCTTTCTGTATGGGGGATGTAAAAACCTACTTAGATAAACTGCGGGAATATGTGCAGGGTTTCTGGTTTTACAATGTTAAAGAGCGTGATGAGAATTTCCGTAGACAGATAAAAAAGATTGCTGAGGAAAATCCGGGAAGTATCATCTTCACTTTACGGGGGATTGGTCACTATGGGACGGAAGAACCTTTAGATATTGAGGGATTTACCATTGAGACGATGGCGATTGCCGAAGGTGATTTTCAGGAAAATCTTATCTCTGACCAGATGACCCAGGTTATGCTTTCCAATGGAGTTTATATTCCACCGGAAGAGCGAAATCTTCTCTATTTAAGAAGTTTTCCTGAAGAGTGTCTGCGGACATATTTACAGAAGAGAATAGAAAGCCTTGCCTTGGCTACGCGCTTAGCTAAAAGGATTGTTGACCGGGTAACTGCTGAGGAAATTAAAGGGCTCTCCCGTGACATCTCTTATGCTTTTGCTAAAGGAAAGATTAATGATGCTGAGGCGGTCTGGGAGTATGTCTTTAATTGGGCAAAAGAAAGGGGAAAGGTAGTTCCGGAAGAAATTCCCTAATAATGGATTCCCACCAGGGGAAATGGTTTTTAAATTTATTTTTTTAGTCATTTCAATAGGATTTTTCTATCCCCAGAATTATCTTTTTAAAATAGAGACCAATTTCTTCTCCATTTATCGGCGTATAAAAATAAGTGGAGAACCGTATAGTGAACTGATTGCAGTAAAAATGTTTTTCCCCGATTATTTTGATAAGTGGGATAAATACTATTTTTCTGACTTGGTTTTATTCTTTTCTCTACATGAGATATTGAAGTTTCCTCCTATGGAAAATCCCCGAGAGGTTGTAGAGAGAACAAGCAAATGGTTAGGGAGAGACAGGGAGCATTTAGAAGATTTGCTTTTGAAAAGACTGGCGGATGAACTGGTAGCCACGGCTCAGGATTTAGTTTCCTATATCCGGCACTATATTTCTTACTATCAGATAGTTAATAATAGTCCTGATTTAAGCAGATTAAGTAAAGAGATGTTGATAAAGATTTCTCAGAAAATAAGCAACCCTGAGGAAATTACTTTTCTCTTATTTGTCTTTGAAACAATTGCTCATAGTTTAAAAAATAAGTAACAACAAACCATTTTTTCCTTGACAAATTTCTTTTATATGCTATATTAATAACAGAAAGTTTGAAAGCAGGAGGAAAATAGAGAGTAGTTAGACATCTTAAATCGTAGGGAGATATTTACCTTACGATTTTTTTTATGGATGTAATTTAAAAAGAAAGGAGGTGAATTAAATTGGTTAGAGGAAAGGTGAAATGGTTTTCTAACCAGAAGGGTTATGGGTTCATCACCCTTGATAATGGGGAAGATGTTTTTGTGCACCATAGTGCGATTAAGGGTGAAGGTTACAAAACTCTGAATGAAGGACAAGAAGTAGAACTGGAAGTAACCCAGGGACCCAAGGGGAAACAAGCTGCTAATGTGCAAAAATTATAACATTGGCAGTGGGATAGATTTATTTCTGAGGAAATAAGATTCTATTTTCCCTAAAAGTAGAAAACCGAGAAAGGGACAATTATTAGAGTATTCTAAGGTTGTCCCTTTTTTGTTATAATTATGGCAAAGAAAGAATTATTTTGGTATAATTCTATCCAAAAAGGGGGACGATGAAGATAAAAGAAATAATGTGTCGGGAGGTAAAGAGTCTTTCTCCTGAGATGTCAGTAAAAGAGGCATGGGAATTACTTTCTCAAATGGAAATCAGTGGACTTCCGGTAATTGATAAAGAAGGGAAGCTCTTAGGGATGTTTACAGAAAAAGATATTCTTAAGAAAATTTTCCCCGGGTATCTGGATAAGGTGGGTAGATTTGTTTATGAAGAGAATCCCAAGGGGATAAAAAAGAAAGTTTCAGAATTTGAAAAACTTAAGGTAAAAGAACTGATGCGCCTTGAGGTGATTACTGTAGATGAAGACACCGCTTTATGTGAAGTAGCCCGGATTATGCTTACTCAGAAGGTAAGGAGAATTCCGGTTTTAAATAAAGAGAAGAAGGTTGTGGGGATAATAGCGCGTCAGGATGTACTGAGAGGACTTTTGGGAGATTTTAGATGAAGAAAATTGCTCTGAAATTATTCTTTCAGTTAGCCATTTCTCTGAGCATAGGTATCTTGGGGTATAAATGGGGGCTTAACTTTTCACAAGCTCTTTCGCTGAGTGTTTTTATCCTCTCTATTCTGGGAACACTTTTTTTCTGGGATTTTCGTTTGAGTTTTGCTTTTTTAGGGACAAGCCTTCTCCTTTTAACCCATACCATTGACCTGGAGAACCTCATTAAATTTTCTTCTCTGGAAGTAATCTTATTTCTTGTGGGGATGATGGTTTTGATTGGTTTTTTAAAAGAGGGGGGTTTTTTTGCCTGGTTGGTAAGTATAATTTTGCGGATGAGAAAACTTACCGCTACTAAATTTTTAATTTCCATTTCCATAATTTCCGCTCTCCTTGCCTGTGCTGTGGATGAAGTTACTTCTATTATCTTTATGGTGGTAGCCATCTTAGAAATCTGTGATTATTTTGAGGTAAATCCCTCTCCTTTTGTTATCTCTTCTGTTCTGGCGACCAATATTGGCTCCAGTGGAACGGTTTTAGGTAATCCCATTGGAATTCTTATTGCTACTAAATCAGGGCTTACTTTTGAAGATTTCATTTTTAAGGCATTTCCCCTGATGCTGGTTTCTCTGGCAGTGACAATTTTAATTATTCGTTTCTGGTACCATAAGCCCTTAGAAGAATTGGATAAGAAAATTAAAGAATTAGGAGCAAATGAGATATTGGTCAGACTCATCTCGGTCCCCCCTGAAAAAATACTTAAGGTTGCCCTGGGAATTTTTGGTTTAACTTTGTGCTTTATTTCCCTGCATCATCGCTTAGAGATTATCTTGGGGCTTGCACCCAATACTATTCTCTTGCTCGTTCCCCTGATTTCCAGTGGGCTGGTGATGTTCTGGAGATGGAAAAAGGCACGCGCATATATTGAAAAGGATGTGGAGTGGTGGACACTTCTATTTTTTCTTATGCTTTTTGCCCAATCAGGAACCTTAAAATATACCGGGGCAACCGATGTCTTTGCCCGGAGAATTTCTGCGCTGGTAGGACATAATCTGATTTTTCTTACCGGATGCCTACTCTGGCTAAGCTGTTTTGGTTCAAGTATCTTAGATAATGTGGTTTTAGTGGCCGCATTTATTCCCGTGGTTCAGGGTTTTGCTTCTCTGGGATTTTCCCTCAGACCACTCTGGTGGGCACTTCTTTTTGGAGCCTGCTATGGAGGGAATATTACTTTGGTAGGTTCCACGGCTAATATTGTTGCCTTAGGTCTGTTGGAGAAAGAAAAGGAGATTAGGATAAAATTTTTGCAATGGTTAGGAATTGGCTTGATTGTGGGAATAGTAACTACCGCGCTTGCCTGGTATTATCTGGCTATTATCTATCCCAAGATGTGATTTGACAAAAGCAGTATTTCTATCTATAATAAATATTTATTCACGGAGAAAGGAGAAAAATGCTTAATTATCTTTTGACCGAAGAACAAAAAATGATTCAGGATTTAGCAAGAAAAATTGCTGAGGAGAAAATTAAGCCGGTTTCTGCAAAATACGATGAAACTGAAGAGTTCCCCTGGGAAATCATGAAAATCTTAGCCGCAAGTGATTTATTCGGAGTTTATATTCCACAAGATTATGGAGGTTTTGGGGGAGGAGTTTTAGAACTGGCAATTGTCACTGAGGAGCTTTCGCGTGCCTGCGGAGGGATTGCGGTCTGTTATGCAGCCACGGGTTTGGGGGCATATCCGATAATTTTGTTTGGTAATGAAGAACAAAAAAGCAGGTATCTTCCAGATATTGCCAGTGGGAAAAAACTTGCTGCCTTTGCTCTCACAGAAGCAGGCGCCGGGTCAGATGCTTCGGCAATTCAGACTACAGCTGAGAAGAAAGGTGATTATTATCTCTTGAATGGGACAAAACAATGGATTACCAATGGAGGAGAGGCAGAGGTTTATACGGTGATTGCTCTCACCGACAGAACAAAGGGAGCAAGGGGAGCTACTGCCTTTATCTTGGATAAAGGTATGGAAGGATTTACTTTCGGCAAAAAGGAGAAGAAGATGGGAATTCGCGCTTCGGCAACCAGAGAGCTTATCTTTAATAACTGTAAGGTGCCTAAGGAGAATGTATTGGGAAAAGAGGGAATGGGTTTTATTGTGGCGATGAAGACCTTTGATGTTTCCCGACCGGGGGTGGCCGCACAGGCGGTAGGGATTGCTCAAGGAGCTCTGGATTTGGCAATTGAATATGCAAAACAGAGAAAACAGTTCGGACAGAGTATCTCCAGTTTTCAGGGGATTCAATTTATGCTGGCCGATATGGCAACCTCTATTGAAGCAGCGCGTGCTTTGATTTATGCTGTCTGTCGGGCAATAGATAAGGGAGAGAAAAATATTGCCAAGGAGT
>JAMWCM010000026.1 GCA_023818355.1 Candidatus Omnitrophota bacterium | reverse complement strand
CCAAGGAATTTTATTAGAGTTCAAAAAATCTCTAAGTTTTTACAGGAAATTTTGGACTTGCCCTTGACAAAAATCCGATTTTGTGTTATATATTTTTATAGAGAGATAAAAAATTGTTAAACTTGGATGTGAAAAATGAGAAAAAGGTTATTTTTCCGGAATTTCTTTAAACTTTATCTATGTCTTAATCTCATCTTTCTGGTAGGAGGTTTTCTCAAACTGGAAGCAGCGGAATTGGTTTTTGATGATTTTAATGATGGAGTCTGGGGTCCGAATTTGGGAGGTCAGGCCGGGCCGATGTCTTACGATGGAAGACATAATCCAGTTATCTCTTTAAATGCTGCCAATGCTTATGAGGGAGTTTACGCCTTAAAGATTATTTATAACACACCAAATGGTCAATGGACAGGATACTGGAGTAGATGGTCAATAGCGCGAAATGTTTCAGGTTATACGGATATCAGGCTTTGGATAAAAGGAGGATGGGGGCAAGAGAGACTTAAAGTGGAATTGGTGGATAACTCAAATCGTTTGCATGGAGTCTATATTACTCTTTGTCCGGGTTTTGAGAATGGAGCGACGGGCGCTTATCAAGAAGCAGTAATTCCCTTATCCACCTTTACCGGGGTTAACCTAACCCAGCTTAAAGGAGTAAATATTGTTTTTGACCGTGCTCCCTGGACAGGCACAGTCTATATTGATAAGATATACTTTACCAATCTCAGCCCTTCACCCACACCCCTCCCTGGACTTATCTTAGATAATTTTAATGACGGCTCCGGTCCTAATGAATTGAGGGGAGATTGTGGAACAATGGACCCTCAGTCTAGTGATTCCCGGCAGAGTATTTCTGAAACCTATATCAATGACACAGTTCCTCACGAGGGCTTGGGAGTTTTAAAATTGGTTTATGACCGTGGACCTGGTTCCACCATCAATGATTGGGTAGGTTACTGGTCATTTTTAAAACCCGACCGGACGGGCTATAATCTAACCAGTTATACCGATATTCGCATAAATTGTCGGGGTGGTTCCGGAGGAGAAAAATTTAAGGTGGAGTTAGAAGATACTTTGGGTGGGAAAAAAGCGGTGAATATTACTTTGGCTTCGGGTTTCGGTAGTGGTCTGCCGGGTTCCGCATATCAGGAAGCAGTTTTACCACTGGCTTTGTTTACGGGAGTAAATCTTTCGGTTTTAAAACAAGTAAATATCATCTTTGACCAGGAACCTCAAACCGGTACTGTATACTTAGATTACATTCGTTTCACTAACCTTACCCCTCCGCCGCCACCACCTTGGCCAGGTTTGATTGTAGATGATTTTGAACACGAGGGTAGTTACAATAACTTAGGTGGACCGTCGGGAGGGGTGATTCCCGCAGGAAATACAAGCGCGGTTTTAGAAACTGGGACTTCAAATAATAGTGCATATGAAGGAAGTTTTGGCCTATATGTTAATTACAATATCGGCAGCTCCTGGGTAGGATATGTGAGCTTTATGCGTCCTGAGGGTGATGGGGATGTAGTGGGTCGGGATGTTTCTGGTTATACAGATTTTAGAATGTGGGTAAAAGGAGCAAGTGGTGGCGAAAGGTTTAAGGTAGAGTTGAAAGATATAGCAAATAATTCCCATGCAGTTAATTGTATTGTGGTGCCCAATTTTTATAATGGAGCTCAGACCAGTTATCAGGAATTGATTATTCCTTTAGGCATATTTACTGGTGTTGACCTGCATCATCTTAAACAGATAAATATTATCTTTGACCAGCCGGAAAATCCCTCAGGAGAAATTTCCATAGATTTGCTCAGGTTTACTAACCTTTCTCTGGTGTATTCTCCACCCGCAGGTTTAATCGTAGATTGTTTCAATGATGGGATATTTATTAACGAATTGGGTGGTCCATCAGGAATTATGAGCGGAGGTAATGGAGCAACTATCTCGGCTCAATTTGACCCTTCAAATAAATATGAAGGTTTAGCCGCTTTAAAATTGTCCTATAACCGGAGGGACTCTTGGGCTGGCTACTGGACCTTTATGCGTCCGGAAGGGGAGGCAGATACACTTGGGCGTGATGTTTCATCATATGCATATTTGCAGATGTGGATAAAAGGAGCAAGCGGGGGAGAGAATCTGAAGGTGGAATTAAAGGATATAAACAATAATATCCAGTCGCAAGGTATAAGTGCCTCAACTACTTTTGAAGAAAAGATTTTGCCTCTCAGTGGATTTACTGGCGTTGATTTAGCGCATCTAAAACAGGTGAATTTGGTTTTTGATCGGGCACCGGATAGCGGGACGGTTTATGTAGATTGCCTCCGTTTTACAGAAGCAGATTCTCCACGCGCCATCATTGATTTTATTAATCCAGCTTTAGGAGGAGTTCCCTTAGCTAATCTTTATTATACAACTACTGATGATAATGTGTCATTCTTTGATAATTCTGGTAATTTGCTCTATTCTTTTGAACTCCCACCCGATGGCGTGCCTCCACGATATCGGCATTATCCTATAATGATTGTTCTGGCTCCCAATGGTAATTTTGCCTTGGTATTTGTGATGTCAGTAGCACCTCCTACTCTATATGACCAATATTGGACTTTTTCTATAGAGAAAATTGATTTGGTACAGAAAACTCATACTACTTTACCTGAGCCACCAGTTACATTCAGACAGAGCCATCCGGTGAATATGGTATTTAATTCTACTTTGGATAGGGCATTTTTAATTTTCAATACGGTGCGGTTCGCTAATGGTTTTCTCGTCGCCTACAATTTAGATACGAACGCCGTGCTTTGGGAACGAACCGTCGCAGGTAATCCGGTAAACGGTGCCCCCGGTCCGGTTTTTGATCTGTTGCTTTCTCCAGACGATATGAAGCTCTGTACTCTGGACAGGATAGAAGCTAGTTTTTATTCTCCTCTAAGTGGAGATTTCTTATCTAACAGTATCTTTACAGGAGGAAAGCAGATATGGATGAGTAATGATGGAGGGGTTCTTACAATTTTAGATCGCTTTAATCAGCAGGCATCTTATAATGTAGAGGACTTAAATAATATTACTCCCGCCGCCACACATTACCCCAAGGTAGGTCAGCCTATAACTTTTGTAGGTCATGGCGAAGATAGGGATAGTGCGGTAGTAGGATACAGCTGGAGGTCAAGCAGAGATGGGATTTTAAGTAATAAACCTACCTTCACTACTTCAAGTCTCTCTCAAGGTACACATACTATATATTTTAAAGTTCGTGACGATGCGGGGATTTGGTCTGAGGAGGTAAGCGAGACTTTAGTGATTAATTCCCCGCTAACACCGACTCCTACACCGACGCCGAGTCCGACGCCCAGCCCGAGTCCGACGCCCAGCCCGAGTCCGACGCCCAGCCCGAGTCCGACGCCAAGTCCCACACCTCCTTCTAACCAACCTCCGGTTGCCAAGGCAAGTGCTTATCCCCGTTGGGGAAGAAGTCCTTTAAGGGTGCAATTTTCTTCTCACGGCTCTTATGACCCGGATGGAGAAATTGTGGGTTATTTCTGGGATTTTGGAGATGGAACAAATTCTCATGAGCCCGACCCGGTGCATGTTTACCAACTTCCTCCCGGGGTAAAGATGCGAACCTATTATGCGCGTTTAAGGGTTACTGATAATCAAGGAGCAAGCACAAATTCGCGCTATATAAGGATAATTGTCTGGCGCAGGTGGAGATGGTTTTGGGAGAGGCCAAGACCACCTTTCTTTATTCTGAAAACCTATTGACATATATTTAAAAGGAGAAAACTGAGTTTAAAATGAGAAACTTATATATATATTTTTTGTAAATTTATTAATTTTTGATATTGTTCCTTTCCCCTCCTTTTCCGGTATTTATCTTTCTTGCCGGCGTATCGGGAATACTTCGGAAATAGAAAATCTTTTAAAGAAATTTAGCTCTGATTCCCCCTTAGAACTTCAGCAACTACCCCAGACCTGAAAACTGATTTAGAGAATCTTATGAAGAGATTTAATCCTTCTTTTGAAATTTTTTCTCCCATGGTCATCTCAGGAGAGATGGTAGATTACGGAAGAACCCCTCCCCCTATGCAAGAGAAAATTAAAAATGAACGGGAGAGAGTAAAGACTGTCATAAAGGATCTGGGATACAGAGTAAAGAAGGCAGTAGAAGGTTGGCCAAGGAACCGCCATCTGCTTTTATCGGGAGAAACTTTTTTTGAAGATTTTGAAGATAAGTCGCATGGTATGTTGAAGGACATAGGAGGTAATTTAGTCTGGTCAGAGAGAGAGCGTTTTTTAATAATTTCTGTAGCCAAAGATAGGTATAGAGGGCTTACATCGGAATTAAAGGAGGAGATAAAAGGATTCCTGGATGGTAAGTTAAAAATTTATGAATTGCCCCCTCCCCCCTAAATAGACAATTTTCTCATCTTGATTTTTTTCTGGGTATTTTTGAAGGGGGTGAAGTTATTTTGGTTGACCCTGAATATTATAAAGAAAATAGGGGAGAGATTGATAAAATTGCTAATGAGGAAGGATATAGAATTGTGATTATCCCCGATGATGAAAAAGAACTTTATCCCAGCAATTTCCTTGCCCTACACGATGGGAGAATGGTGATGATAGATGCACCCAAAACATATGGGGAAATTGTTAAGGTTATTGGTCAGGATAAAGCAACACAGGTTATTAAATTAGATTCTTCTCTGGAGGAAAATTTAAAATTGGGTGGAGGCATTCGCTGTATGACTGCTTTAACCCATCCTTTAATCAGTCTGCTCCAGGTAATGGGTTACGGTTATGATGAAATCTCGGCTTTAATTTCTTTTAAATTTTTCACTTGACGAATTATGAAAATCGTGTTATATATAATTTGGAAGAATAGAGAAAAGCGGTATTTTTATGAAGGGAAAAGATGGTTAATCCTTATTTTGAACAGGAACGGAGGAAATATCCCCGGGTTTATGCCAGTATTCCCATGCAGTTTAGACCGATTGGAGAATTTGATAAACTTCCCCACGATACCATCACCCGGGACCTCAGTGAGGGAGGGGTGAGATTTAGTTCGGATAAATTTATTCCCGTAGGAACGAGGATAATAGTGAATGTGCTTTTGGAAGGACACCGTGAACCCCTAAGGTCAGTAGCAAAAATTATCTGGACAAGGAAACAACAATATTCTGATAACTATGAAGTGGGTTGTCAATTTATGAATTTACCTGAAGACGCCCGTTCACGCATCGGCAAGTTTATTAGTCATCAACCTCCTGCTTAACCCTTTTTTTTCCTCCTATCTAAATCATAGCGTTCTATCTTTTTATTCAGTGCCTGACGGGTTATTCCTAAAACTTCCGCTACCTTGGTTTTATTCCAGCGCATTTCCATCAGTAACTCCCCAATAATTTTTTTCTCATAGTTGCTGAGCACACCTTTTAAAGAACGGATTTTTATTTCTTCTATTTTTAGTGCCATACCCCCTGAACGGATTCTTTCCGAGAGGTCATCGGGTGTGATTTCATTTGTTTCCGTAAGGATAACCGCGCGTTCAATTTCATGTTCCAGTTCGCGCACATTACCCGGCCAGTCATAGTCGTATAACAATTTAAGAGCAGCGGGAGAAAATCCCTTGACTTCTTTATTTATTTTCTGGGAAAAGCGCCTCAGAAAATAGTCTGCCAGGAGGGGAATATCTTCTTTTCTTTCGCGCAGGGGAGGGATGGGGATTTCTACCACACTTATCCGGTAATAAAGGTCGCGTCGGAAACTTCCACGGTCTACCTCCTTAGTAAGGTCGCGGTTGGTAGCGGCAATGAGCCGGACATCTACTTTTATATCCTGAGTCCCTCCTACTTTCTTAATTACTCCTTCCTGGAGCACGCGGAGTAATTTTGCCTGTAAATTCTGACTGATATCTCCTATTTCATCCATAAAGAATGTTCCTTTATCCGCAACTTCAAAAAGCCCTTTCTTCTCTGCAATTGCACCGGTAAAGGAACCTTTAACATGCCCAAACAATTCGGTCTCCAGGAGGGTTTCGGTAAGGGCAGAGCAGTTTACGGCTACAAAAGCTCCGTCTTTTCTTTTTCCATTGTAATGGATTGCCCGTGCCACCAGTTCTTTACCGGTTCCCGTTTCTCCGGTGATGAGAACTGTGCTGTCCGTTTTTATTACCTTCTGCATTATTTCAAACACTGCTAACATCTTGGGGCTTTCTCCAATGATTTCCGGGAATAATCTCTCTTCATTTTTCTCAGGCATTTTTTCACCTCCTTTGTGACAATACACAATTGTGGAACACTATAGATTAAATAGTTTTTGTTTTCAAGAGAAGTTCAAAGTTTCTGTTTCCTTAAATGAGAGGGAAGAATGTTTAATTCTTCCCGATACTTAGTTACTGTGCGTCGGGCAATATTTATCCCTTCTTCCTTCAGTTTATCTACAATCTCTTGGTCGCTAAACGGATGTTTTGGGTCTTCCGATTTAATCAGTTCAGAAATTTTTAGTTTTAAGAAATCTATAGAAACTCCTTTATCTTCTCCTTTTACCGCCTTAGTAAAGAAATCTTTTAATTCAAATATTCCTATGGGGGTTTCAATGTATTTACCATTTACGGTTCTGCTTACCGTAGATTCATCCAGTCCCATTTTTTCAGAGATGTGGGCTAAAGTGAGGGGTTTAAGGTGTCCTTTTCCGTGCACAAAGAACTCTTTCTGAAAATCTATTATGTACTGGGCAATTTTGAGAATTGTCTCTTGGCGCTGGCGTATTGCTTTGATTAACCATTCGCCCGCAGAAAGTTTTTCCTGGATATATCTTTTAGCATCTTCAGGAGTATGTGCATCTTTCAGGAGTTTAAGGTAGTATTGATTGATACGAATGGTAGGAAGATATTCATTATTTATCCTTACAGTATAGTTTCCCTCCTCGGTTTCTTCTAAGATTAAATCTGGTAGAACATATACTGGTCGCTCACTGCTGACTGCTCTTCCTGGTTTGGGGTCAAGTTTAGCCAGATGTTGATTTACTGCTTTGAGTTCTTCGGGAGTTATGTTTAATTCTTTGATTATTTTTTCATATCTTTTATTCTCTAAGTCAAGAAAATAGTTTTCCACAACTTTTAAAGTAAGGGGGTCGGTTCCATTTCTTCTTTTTAATTGGAGCAGTAAACATTCTCTCAGGTCACGTGCTCCTACTCCCGGAGGATAGAAAGTTTGAATGAGGGAAAGAATTTTTTCTACTTTGCCAATTTCTTTATGCAAATCTCTGGCAATCTCTTCTAAGGGGACAGTTAGATACCCATCATCATCTATGTTACCAATAATTGTTTCTCCAATCTGGTATTCCTCTTCAGAGATGTCGTTAAGTCGGAGTTGATGGAGAAGTTCTTCCTGAAGGGTAGGGGGTTTAGTAATAAGACTTTCCTGGTAAGCACGCCTTTTTTCTAATTCCTTTACATTTGGGTCTCTCTCTCCGGCAAAATACTCTGACCAGTCATCCTCAGTTTCTTCTTGGACTGCAGGTTCATTATTAATTTTATCTTCTACTTCTATAAGCGGATTTTCTTCAAACTCCTGTTCTAAGAGTTCTCTCAATTCTGGGAGAGTTAATTCCAGGATATGAATCGCCTTGAACATCTGCGGTGAGAGTTTTAGCTTCTGGATAATTTCCTGTCTTAAATTTGGTTCAGCAACCATTTCAATTTAAATTTTAACAAAATAATGAAGATAATTCAATATATTTTTAGTTATTTTATTTTGAAGATTTGTAGTATAATATTTTGATAATTGGTTTGACATAAATAGATTTTAGTGTTAAGATTATTCAAAAAGAGGTGGGAGATGGTTAAAAGAAGAATAGTTTTTTCTCTCTTGTTTTTTTTGCTTACAGTATCTAATTCCTGGGCTTACTGGATCTGGACACCCAAGACAGGTAAATGGGTAAACCCCAAATATGCGGTGAAAGATTCCCCCCAGGAGCAGTTAGAATGGGCAATGAATCTATATATGGAGAAAAATTACGAAGGGGCAATCCGGGAGTTTAAAAATTTAATTAAACATTATCCTAATGCTCCCCAGGCTTGTGATGCCCAGTATTTTATAGGAAGGGCATACGAAGAAAAGGGTAGGTTCTATGAGGCTTTTCAGGCTTATCAGAAAGTAATTGACCTCTATCCTTATACACAGAAAGTGGAGGAAGTTATAGAGAGGGAATATCGGATTGGTGAACTTTACTTCACCGGACACAAAGATAAATTCTTAGGGATGAATTTAGTTCCTCCCCAGGAACGTGCTCTGGAGATATTCCAGAAGGTAGTAGAAAATGCCCCTTATGGGCAATATGCTCCTCCCAGCCAGTATAAAATAGGAATTATTCTGAGAAACTTAGGTAGATTTGAGGAGGCAAAACAGGCATTTTTGAAACTGGAAAAGAATTATCCCGATTCCGAGTTTGCCAAAGAGGCAAAATACCAAATTGGGCTTTCTGGTTATAAAATCTCTCCAAAATCTGAGTATACCCAGGAGGAAACCGATGCCTCCATCAAGGAGGTGGAAGAGTTTCTTCTTACCAATCCCCATTCTGCCCTTAAGGAAGATGCGGAGAAAGTCCTTAACGATCTAAAAAACAAGAAAGCGGAGAGCCTTTTTAAAACTGCCCAATTTTATGAACGTCAGAAATATTTTGACTCCGCTATCCTCTATTACGAAGAGATCATCAAGAATTTTCCTAATACCTCCTGGGCTGCTAAATCTCTTGAACAGATTTCTATTATCAAACAGAAAAAGAAAAAATAATTTACACGGGATGAGTAGAGATAGAAACCTTTTATATGTTAAATACAGATGGGAACAGGTAATAATTCTGGTTACTGGTTACTGGTTACTGGTTACTCTATTGGGAGGTTGTGGTTATACCACACATTCAGTTTTACCTTCTTCCTTTAAAACTATTTATATTCCCACCTTTGTAAACAAAATAAAATTTGAAGGTAATCTTCCTGAATATAAAACCTATTATCCGGGTTTAGAGATAAAAATCACTAATGCGATAATTAACCGATTTATCTACGATGGCAATTTACGGATTGCCAGAGATGAGGAGGCAGATTTAAGATTGGAAGGGGAATTGGTTGATTACCTGAAACAGCCTCTGCGTTATTCCGAGGCAAATGAAATTGAGGAATACCGGATTTCTCTTATTGTAAATTTAGTTTTGAAAGATAGAGAAGGTAATCTGCTTTGGAAGGAAAGTAATTTTATTGGCGATACAACTTATCGACTCAGTGGACCTTTTGCTAAAGCTGAACAGAGAGCCGTTGATGATGCGGTAAATGATTTAGCCCGGCGGGTAGTTAACCGGACTATAGAGAATTGGTAAGTCCCTTCTTTTCTCCCACCGTTAATATGCGATTAAATGGGAAAAGTTTTCTTTTATTTAGGAGAGGAGGAATTTCTTAAAAGCAAGGCAATAGAGATATTAAAAAATTCCCGGGGAGAGAAGAGTGTTTATTATTCTTTTTCTCCTCGGGAAGACAATTTCCGGATGGAAGAGATTATACGGCTGGCAAGAACTGCTAACCTCTTTTCACCTCATCAGATAATTGTGATAAAAGATGTGGAAAAAATTTCTCCCACGGATAGGGAAACCCTTATCTCTTATATAAAAAATCCAGCAAAATTTACAGACCTGATTTTACTTACAAGGTTAAAGCTGAAGAAATTAAATAGTTCAGAAGACACTGCCTGGTTAAATAATTTACTTAAAGAAAAAAAACTAATAATTGAGGAATTCTTTCCCCTCTCCGAAGAGAGACTGCGGAAATGGATAATTGCTCAGGTGAACAAACAGGGGAAGAGCATTTCTTATCCTGTCTTAAACCTTTTAATTTCCCAATTGGGTAACGATACCGCTGTTTTATCTCAGGAAATAGAAAAGATTTCGCTCTATATGGGAAAGAAGAAAATGATTGAATGGACTGATTTGGAGGCAATTGCCGGCAGAGAAATTTCCTTAGATGTCTATAAGCTCATTAATGCTTTGTTAAATGCTAACTTTGAGCAAGGGATAAAAATCTTGCGGGATATTGAGGAATGTAATGTAAAACCAGACAGAATCCTGGGAGCACTGGTAGCAGAATGGAGGAGGTTTTATCAAGCGAAAAAACTTCTCCGGCTTGGATTTAGTCAATTTCAGATAAAAAAAGAATTAGGAATTTTTTATACAGAATCCTTTTTCTCTAATTTGCAAAAAATTTCTTGGGATAAATTAAAAAGGTCTCTGCGCAGTCTTCTGCTGATAGACCAAGAAATAAAGACAGGGGGAAGAAAACCTTTCTTTCTCTTAGAGTCATGGATTTTGGATTTTTTCAGTTAGTTTATTATGGGAGGAAATTGCCTGATTAAGTTTTTTACAGAGACGAGATATTTTACGGCGAGCGGTATTTTTGTGAATAGTGCCCTTAGTTTTCGCTTTGCTGATTTTTGCCATAAGGAATTGGAGATATTTTTTTGCCTCTTCAAATTTTTTTTCCTCAAGCAAGGAATTAAATTTTTTTATATAAGTGCGCAGGGCTGATTTTACCTGTTTGTTACGCAGGGTTCTTTTCCTATCCTTTTTGATTTGTTTGAAAGCAGAGTGATGTACCGGCATAAAAGACCTCCTTATTTAGGGTTGTTCAAATTTTTGATAATATAATATAACATAACTTAAGTTTATTGTCAATATTATTTAAGAAATTGTATGGTGCATAAGAAATTAGCAATGGCAGCGGTGATTATTGGATTAGGGACAGCGCTCAGTAGACTCTTGGGTCTGGTGCGGGACATTTTTATGGCTAAGATTTTTGGGACATCTATTTTTGCCGATAGTTTCTTTGTTGCCTTTAGAATTCCCAATCTCTTAAGGGATTTTGTGGGAGAGGGGGCTACCAATGCCGCCCTGGTTCCGATTTTTAGTGAATATCGGGTAAAGAAAGAACGGGAGGACTATCAAAGGTTACTGAATGTCTTGTTTAGAATTACAGTTTTTTCCCTTATCCTGATAAGTATTTCAGGGATAATTTTTTCTCCTTTTATTGTTTCTACCATTGCTCCCGGTTTTAAATTAACACCCCACAAATATCAGATTACGGTAAGTCTTACAAGAATCACCTTCCCCTATATTTTTTTTATTTCTCTTACCTCATTCTTTATGGGGATATTGCATACACATCAATTATTCATTGCTCCGGCATTTTCTCCGATAATGTTAAATCTTGCTTTAATCTTAGGACTCCTTTGGTGGACAAAATATATTGGAGTATATGGACTTGCCTGGGCAGTTCTTTTGGGAGGATTGCTCCAAGTATTCATCCAAATACCGCCCCTTAAGAAAACAGATTTTAAACTGAAACTTAAAGGAACGCTTAGACATCCGGGAATAAATAAAATAGGGAAACTGCTCATCCCCAGAATCCTCGGTTCCTGTGTCTATCAGATAAATTTATTTGTAGATACAATTCTCGCTTCTCTTTCTAAGATTGTGGGAGAGGGTGGGGTTTCAGCTTTATATTATGCCAATAGGTTAGTGCAGTTGCCTTTGGCTATCTTTGGAATCTCTCTGGCACAAGCGGCTCTGCCTACGATGTCAATGCAGTCACAGGAAAACAGTTTTGCTAAATTATCCCAGACCATTTCTTTCAGTCTGCGGAGCATGGCTTTTATTACCCTGCCCTCAGGGATGGGTTTGATTATCCTTGCCAGACCGCTCATTGAGGTCCTTTTCCAGCGTGGAGAATTCAATTTCTACTCTACCCAAATTACCTCCTCTGCTTTGGTTTTTTATTCCCTGGGACTTTTTGCTTATGCAGGGATAAAGATCCTTGTTTCTGCCTTTTATTCTCTCCAGGATACTTTTACTCCAGTAAAAACTGCCAGTATTTCTTTGATTTTAAATATCCTCCTCAATTTAATCTTGATGTTCCCTTTAAGGATATCGGGGCTTGCTTTAGCATCGGCTATCTCTGCACTCTTCAATTTTTCTCTCCTCTTCGGTGTTTTAAAGAAAAGATTATTGATTTGGGAAATGAGGGAATTAGCCACCTCCTTCCTGCGTATTCTTCTTGCCTCCATCTGTATGGGGGTGATGTTAAAGTTTTCTTTTTTTAGATTGGGCTATTTTCTTCCCCGCAAAATTTTGCAATTGGTAGGAGGAATTTTTATGGGTATAATTTTTTATATTCTTTTTTGTTCTATTTTGGGAGTGAAGGAATTGTCTCAAATAAAGAGATGGATATTAAAGAAAAGATAAAAAATCTTCCTGAAGAACCGGGAGTATATATTTTGAAAGATAAAGAGGGAAAGGCAATTTATATTGGTAAAGCAACCTCTTTAAGAAAAAGGGTAGCGAGCCATTTCCATAGATTATATTCTCCTAAAGAAGAGATTTTACAGAAAAAGACTGCAGATATTGAATATATACCCACGGCAAATGAAGCTGAGGCTTTACTCTGGGAGGCAGCCCTGATAAAGGAGAAACAGCCCCTTTACAATATCAATTATCGCGACGATAAAAGTTATCCCTTTTTAAAAATTACTATAAATGAGAATTTCCCTCGTATTTTCATAGGGAGGAGAAAAGAAGAAAGGGGTATTTTATATTTTGGCCCCTACAGTAATATAAGACTCCTTAAGGAAGCTCTAAAGATAATCCGCAAGATTTTTCCTTTCCGTTCCTGCCGGATTTTACCTAAAAAACCTTGTCTATATTATTCTCTAAAACTTTGTCCCGGTCCCTGTATTGAGGCGATAGAAGAAAAAGATTACAAAGAGATAATCCGTAACATCTGTCTTTTATTGGAAGGGGAAAAGGAGGAATTGGAAAAAGAGCTCATAGAGAAAATGGGAAAAGAGGTAGAAGAACAAAATTTTGAGAGAGCAGCGCTTATAAGAGATCAACTTAAGGGACTTTCCCAATTAAAAAGTCTGCGTTGGGGAGTGGAGACGATTTTTGAGGAATTAAGAGACACTTTGAATTTAAAAAGGATTCCTTACCGCATTGAGGCATTTGATTTGTCTCACTTATCGGGGAAAGAGGCTGTAGGTGCAATGGTAAGTTTTTATAAAGGAATGCCTGATAAAAATAACTATAGAAGATTTAAAATAAAATTGTCTTTGGTTAGGGATGACTTTTCTATGTTGAGGGAAGTAATCTATAGAAGGTTTAAAAGACTCATAGAAGAAAGAAAGGAGTTTCCGGATTTGGTTTTGCTTGATGGAGGTAAAGGCCACCTGGAAACCGCTTTTAGTGAACTAAAAAAATTGGGAATAACTATGGACCTTATAGCTTTGGAGAAAGGAGAAGAAAAGATATATATTTTAAATAAAAAAGAACCATTGCGACTACCTCTAAATTCTCATGTCTTACAATTCCTACAGAGAGTTCGTGATGAGGCACACCGTTTTGCCATCACCTATCATAAGAAATTGCGCAAAAAATCAGTCCGGGAATCAGAATTAGATAATATCAAAGGCATTGGAGAGAAGAGGAGAAGGGCGTTATTAAATTTTTTTGGTTCGGTTGAGATGATTAAACAAGCAAATTTAGAAGAATTATTAAAGATAAGAGGGATGAATCGAAGAGTTGCCCAAGATTTGATAAACTATTTCAAATTACGATAACCAAGCACCAATAACCAAATATTTTATTGGGATTTTGGCGTTGGGAATTTGGTGATTGTTATTTCCATAGATAATATGAAACAACGACCTGGAAATTATAAATTCACTGAATTCCAGAAAAGGGTTTATGCGGTAGTTAAGAAGATTCCTAAAGGCGAGGTGCGGACTTATAAATGGGTTGCCGAAAAGATTGGGAAACCCCGTGCTTATCGGGCAGTAGGACAGGCTTTAAAGAAAAATCCCAAACTTTTAATCATTCCCTGTCATCGGATTATCTGTTCTGATGGTTCTTTGGGAGGTTATGCAAAAGGCATAAAAGTAA
>JAMWCM010000025.1 GCA_023818355.1 Candidatus Omnitrophota bacterium | reverse complement strand
TACTGATTAAAGTAAATTTATCCAGAGCCGAAAGTCTCCAGTTCATTGAAGGGTCTGAACTTAGTCCGGTTTCCAGAGCATAGATATCCTTTGCATATTTCCCAAAACATTCTTCAACAGAATCAAAACCCGACTCTGAACCAAAAAGACTGAACCAGGGAGTCCAGATATGTCCGGGAACAATGAGACAATCTTTATCTATCCCTAAAATTATCTCCACCAAATTTTCTGCACTTAAACCCAGCATCGGTCTTCCATCGCTGGAAAGATTTCCATACCTGGAAAGACGCTCATTTATCTTATCCACCACTTCAAATGTGGGAGCAAAAATTATATTGTGTATCCTCCGCATCCTCCCCTTTTGGAAATAGATATTAGAAACCTCAGTAGTCAGGATAAAATTCATTTTTTTATAAGTATATAAGCCATAACTCAATGGTTTCAAATTCCTGCGCAGTTCTTCCAGCCAGAGAAAATGGGTAAAGTCTCCGGTTCCTAAGAGGTTTATCCCTTTAAAACCCGCACTCTCTACGAGATGGTCTAAATCCATATCTTTTGAGGTTGCCCGACTGTATTTAGAATGTATGTGAAAGTCAGTTATAATACGCATCTTCGTTTTTGCGTCTGAACACAATAACTCTCTAACCCTACAACCATCCTATTTCTTTTAATGTATTTTTAACATTACCCCAGTGTGTTCCCTGCCAATAAATCCTTTTACACTGAGGACATTGCACAAATTCTTCCTGAGTCTTAAAGACATACTCCGGGACCCATGGCTTAATACTTTCCTTTTCCACCGCAATAAGTAACTCATTACAGATTGTGCAGCGCATAAACATCTCCTCGGGATCTATTTTTATCTTAAATTCCTCTACCAACTGTTTTAACTGTTCTTGTAAAAAATCACTCTTTAATAAAATTATCTTTAAACCATGATGCTCACCTAATCTCCTATCGCGCGTCACAATTATCCGTTCTTCTCTTATTGCCGTAAAAATTATCTCACTGCGCTTATCACTCCTTATATACTTGGCATCCATCCCTAAGATACGCAACCATTTGCACAATCTTCCCAATTCCTGTGTAACCAGAAATTTCATGGATTAGGTGACACTTCCGGAAAAAGAGAAGGCTGAGGAGAAACTCCCACCTCTCTCTTAATATATGCTTTTGTCTCCTCAGTCATCTCTATAATCTCTGTTCCCTCAGGAGGGGAAAATTCAAATTCTCTATCTTCAAGGGGAGTATTTATGAATACATTCTCATAACTCCGGATTAAGAGCTCTTTCCCTTCATCATTATAAAAAACCACTTTTCTCTCCAAACCTGAATCAGCATCTATCCATACCTTAAATCGGGAAAAGGGAACATCCCGGGGATAATCTCTCTTGGGTTCTGCTTCCAAAACAAAACATTCCTTATCCCCAAACTTCTCTTTCCCTAAGTATTTTATTGAACCTTCCTTTGCTTCCTTAAGTGGTCGGGAGATATCTTCCTTAGCGTAGGCAAAATATGCATCTCCAAATTCTTTCTTTAAATCTGCAAGGTCTACCCTTGAGGCAACTTTTAAAAAAGGAAGGTACTGCCACATTGTCTTACCATCAGAAACGGTTAATTGTGTAGCATTAGGAAGGTTGGGCATATTTATTTCCATCTTTAATTTATCCTCCCGCTTGAAAAGAATATTCCCTTTCATAAGCATCTCTCCAGTGGGACTATCTATTTTAAGAATAAAATCTGCCTTATAACTATTTACAGCCTTAACTTTTTCCTGAACCATTCTTAAGACTTCTTGTACTTCTTCTCCGTAAGAGATAGCATTAAATAAACAGACACTGACTAATATTAAAAAAATTTTTTTCATCTTTTCTCCTTTCAATTTTTATTTAAGACTAATTTCCCTTTCGCAAAAACATATTCTATTACACCGGGTAATGTCCAGTTTAAAAAGGGTGTGTTTTTAGATTTAGAAACTATCTTTTCTCTCTTCACCTCCCAAGATTTATCCAAATCTACAATAATTAAATCAGCCGGTTTTCCTATATTTATACTCCCTTTATCAAGACCAAGGATTTTTGCCGGATTAAGGCTCATCTTCTCTACCAGTTGCGAGAGGCTGATTATTTTTGTCTTTATCAATTCTTTAAGGGCAATTCCTAAGGCGGTCTCCAGACCAATCATCCCAAAACTTGCCTGCTCAAACTCTACATCCTTCTCAAAATCAGCATGGGGAGCGTGGTCAGTAGCAATCACATCAATGGTTCCATCCCTTAAACCCTCTTTAATCGCCTCTATATCTTCTGGTGTGCGTAAAGGAGGATTTACCTTACAGTTTGTATTATACCCTAAAATCCTTTCTTCCGTGAGGGAAAAATAATGGGGGCAGGTTTCCGCAGTAACCTTTATCCCTCTCTTTTTTGCTTGGCGAATAAGTTCTACAGTCTCTTTTGTAGACACATGGGCAATATGCAATTTTGCTTCTGTAAGTTTTGCCAGTTCTATATCCCGTGCCACCATCACTATCTCTGCTTGACGGGGAATCCCTTTTAAACCCAAAAGACTTGAAAGATAACCCTCATTCATCAACCCCCCCCGAGAAAGGTTTTTATCTTCGCAATGGGAAATTACCAATAAATCAAACATCTTACTGTATTCCATTGCCCGACGCATAACCTCGCTATCCATCACGCAATTCCCATCATCAGAGATTGCCACCACCCCTGCCTTTTTCAGTTCCCCGATTTCGGTCAATTCTTTTCCTTCAAGATTTTTCGTAATTGCTCCTACAGGAAAAATATCCATTAAACCAATTTTTTTATTTTCATTATAAATATACTCCACAATTCCCTGATTATCAATTGGGGGTTTGGTATTGGGCATACAGCATAAAGTGGTAAAACCGCCCTTTATCCCGGATAAAGAGCCACTTAAAAGGGTTTCCTCATCTTCCCTTCCGGGTTCGCGCAAATGGCAATGCATATCTACCAATCCAGGAAAAATATATTTTCCCTTCCCATCAATTAATTCACATTTTTCGCTGTCTATATCTTTCTCAATCTTCTTAATTTCTCCATCATCAATGAGGATATCGTAGACTCCCTCAAGTTTATTCTCCGGATCCACAATATAACCACCTTTGATTAAAATTGACACCTCAACCCCCTATTAATTCAAATATCAAAAATTAAAATGCAAAATTTAAAAATCCGAAATCCTAAACAAATTCAAAATTCAAATTATCCAAATCCCAAACAGGTCGGTTCGGAACATTGGGATTTAGTGGTTAATTCATTCTGCACTTTGATTTTTGCATTTTGAATTTCTACTTTCCTCCTTGAGATACCAGATATAAAACCGCCATCCTCACCGCAAGGCCATTAGTTACCTGTTCTAAGATTACGGAATACGGACCATCGGCTACTTCGGGAGAAATCTCCACTCCCCGATTTATAGGACCGGGATGCATAATCAAAACTTCGGGCTTGGCAAATTTTAATTTTTCCGCATCTATCCCAAAGTTTAAAGCATATTCTCTCAAAGAGGGAAAAAGGTTTGACTTTTGACGCTCAAGTTGAATTCTTAAAATATTCAAAACATCTGCATCCCTTATTGCTTCTTCTACATCATAGGTAACCTTCACCGGAAATTTTTCAATTCCCTGAGGGATCAAGGTCGGTGGACCACAAACCGTTACCTCTGCACCCAGTTTTGTAAGCCCCCAGATATTGGAACGGGCAACTCTTGAATGGGCAATGTCTCCGATAATACTTACCTTAAGTCCGGAGATTCTCCCTTTTTTCTCCTTAATTGTAAACATATCTAAAAGTGCCTGTGTGGGATGTTCATGACAGCCATCACCGGCATTAATCACGGAAGCTTCTACTGCTTTGGCTAAAAGATGAGGGGCACCGGATGAAGAATGTCTCATCACAATTATATCCACCTTCATTGCCTCAATATTCTTTGCGGTATCCTTGAGAGTTTCACCTTTAACTATACTGGAGGTGGTGGCTGAAATACTCACTGTATCTGCAGAAAGTCTCTTTGCTGCCAGTTCAAAAGAGGTGCGTGTCCTCGTGGAAGGTTCAAAGAAAAACAAAACCACCGTTTTCCCCCGCAGGGTGGGAACTTTCTTTATTGGTCTCAAGGAAATCTCTTTGAAAGAATCCGCAGTCTCTAAAATCAGTTCAATCTCTTCCTTTGATAACTCCTCAAGTCCCAAAAGGTCTTTATGTTTCCAGTTGAGCATCTATTTTTTCCTCAATAACTACCTCGTCTATCCCATCCACCTCTTTGAGTTTCACATTGATATTTTCTTTTAATGAAGTGGGAACATTTTTCCCTACATAGTCTGCACGGATAGGTAATTCCCTATGTCCGCGGTCAATTAATACCGCAAGTTGAATAATTTTTGGTCTACCAAAATCAATCAAAGCATCCAGAGCACATCTCACAGTTCTTCCTGTAAACAAGACATCATCCACCAAAATTATCTTTTTCCCAGTGATATCAAAATCTATCTCTGTCTTATGAACAATGGGTTGCGTGGAGAGTAAAGTTAGGTCATCACGATAAAGGGTAATGTCTAAAATTCCTAAGGGAATTATTACCCTTTCAATCTCGTCAATCAATTTAGCAATTCTCTGGGCTAAGTGTGCTCCCCGTGTGCGGATACCGACTATCCCCAGTTCAGAGGCAACTTTATTTTTCTCTAAGATTTCATGGGTAATCCGTAAAAGAGCCCTTTTTATCCCTTCTTCATCAAGAATTTTTGCCTTCTCCCGAAAAACCATCTTAATAAAAAAGCCTGTTGCTTAATCTACAACAGGCACAAAATTCTTCTTTTTTAAATTCATTTTAACTCCTTTGCCGTCTCCCGGACGAGCTTAAAAGGTTTTATGTTATTATATCTCTTTATCCTATCCCTGTCAAGACTTTATTTTAAATATATGCTACTCGCCTCCCTCAAATTTCTCTACTTCCTTCTTAACCTCTCTTTTCTGAGGACAGGGAAGTTTTTTGGGCTTTACAAATTTCTCCACAATTTCCTTAGTATCTGTAACCCGGAGTTCCTTGAATAAAAATTCAAATTTAGCCTCCAGTTCCTCACGCATCCGGGAACGGATATCTGCAGATAAACTCATCAATTCTTTCTTAAACTGACCAAAAGCCTTTTTGCGTGTCTTATAATAGAACTGCTCATCGGTCTGTCCTTCCTCCCTTTCTCCCGAAAGGTTTTCCCTAATCCAGGAATAAATCCTTTCTTTTAAATCTTGAGGAAAATGTTTTGAATCAAAAATCATATTCTGAAATTCGGTGGCTAAATGCACCTCCGCAGTCTCTGTTTCCGGAAATTTATGAAACGCTTCAGGAGGCAAAGTGGAAGCACCGTGCTGAACTGCTCCCGCAAGTTTATATTTCTCCCGTGCTAATTGGGAAAGTGTTTTTAAGGTATCAAAGTCAAGTTTTACCTTTGCCACTGTCCCATCGGGTAAAACCACTCCTCCATGGGTTGTCCCTGTCTGGACACTGATTTTACTGATTCCTTTCAATTCTCCGATAAATTCTAAATATCCCTCCATAAATCCCATAAGTTCCTCAGGGGTAGAGTTCTTCCCTCCCACTTCCCCAATCTCTGCACCTAAAGAAATATCTAAACCCCTCGGTTGAATCTCACGGATGAGTTTGGTCATTTCTCCGGCTATCTCAAAATTTAACCTCTGCTGTTCTTTAACTGTTGGCTGGGATAAATCCACAAGCGTTGAACTATCAATATCAATATTATAAAAACCATGCTGAACTGCTTCTCTAATCAATTCCCTTAAACCCTGCAATTCCTTTTCCGGATTTTCCTTATATTTTTTGGCATTTACCTGAAAGTGGTCTCCCTGAATAAATATAGGTCCTCTATAACCTTCTTTTATTGCAGAAGCAATACAAACCCCAGCATATTCCTGAGGCCTCTGGTCTGTATAACCAATCTCTGAGCGGGCAATCTCAAAAATAAAAGCACCTGCATCTGTCTTCATAGCAGTTCTTATTACTGCTCTTGCCAAATCATAGGTAAGTCCACGCAAATTAATTGCGGGGACCGTAAACCCACCTACCTTTCCTCTACCCCGTGCCTCATACAATTTCTGAATGGAGAAGGGGAAAACTCCTGCCTCCTGAGCCAAAGACCAGAGAATTTCAAATACTTTATCCTTTACCTCCTGCTCACTACTCAGACAGAGAGTTTCTACTAAATCATCAATAAACTTTTCTTTAATAAGCTGAGCATTTTTTATCTTTATTTTCCCCCGGGTTACAGAAATGGCTTCTTCAAGATTTAAATACAATTCTGCCTTCTCCTGATAAATCATTTCTTTCTCCTCAACCTCTTGTTAGAACCGTTTCTAAATTGAATTCTATTTGGCTAAAATTCCATATTTTTCTATATTGAAATTAACCATCTCCTGAATGCGTTTTAATTCCTCTTTCGCTTCCGGAGAAAGGAGATGGCGGAATCTTCCCTGCAGTTTTAAGTATTCTTCCACCGGCTTAATTTCTTTTAACTTAAAAACATTGCTGAGCTTACCATCCTCAAACTCTAATAAAGGGAAAAATCCAGTTTCCACGGCCAGTTTTGCCACTGCATAAGTTAGTTCGGGTTCATGACGCCAGCCTAAAGGACAGGGAGAAAAAATATGCAGATACTTTGGCCCTCTTATCGCTAAAGCCTTTTTAACCTTTCTCTGAATATCACGGGGATAGGCTACACTTGCCGAAGCAACATAGGGAAGACCATGGGCTAAGGCAATCTCCAGCATATTTTTTTTGGGTCGGATATTCCCCCAGGAGAATTTACCCACAGGGGTGGTAGTAGTATTTGTATCTAAAGGAGTAAGCCCAGAACGCTGAACCCCCGTATTCATATAAGCCTCATTATCATAACAGATGGATAATATATTATGTCCTCTTTCCCACATCCCCGAAAGTGCCTGCAATCCAATATCCGCTGTCCCCCCATCTCCGGCTTGGGCAAGCACATTTATCTGGTCTGCCTTACCCAAATATTTCAGAGCCGACTCAATACCCGAGGCTACTGCCGCCGCATTCTCAAATAAAGAATGAATCCAGGGGACTTCCCAAGAGGATTCAGGATAAGCTGTGGAAAATACCTCAAGGCAGCCGGTATTATTGGCAATGATTACCTGCGGTCCGGCAACATCCACCACCAGCCGTGCGGCCAATGCCTGACCACAGCCTGCACAGGCGGTATGTCCCGGAGAAAGTAATGGTTTATACATTTTTCATTTACCTTTAAAAGATACTATTCCTGTTCAATAAACTGCGAAGCAACTCCACTGCCTCCCAGCAGATTATCTTTATGTTCTCCCTTTAGGTTTAAATCTATAAACTCACAATCCACCTGTTTACCGGAAAGCCTATCAGATACGCTCCTAATTGAATCCTTAGTAATATCCCGTCCGCCTAAGCCAATGACAAATCCGCTGATTTTGGGATTTTCTTTCTTACCCTGGAAAACTGATTTTATCTCGGTATACAAAGGACCAAATCCACCCAAGGAGATTGCCTTTTCTAAGACCGCAATCTCCCGGGCATTCTTTAATGCCTGATAAATTTCCTCCTCAGGAAAAGGCCGATAGGTAATTATCTTTAAAAGTCCCACCTTTTCTTTCTTATCTCGCAACCCATCTATGGCTTCCTTAATCGTCCCACAGACTGACCCCATTGCCACAATTACTTTTTCCGCATCTTTTAGGAAATAGCCCTCAATCAAACCTCCGGATTTTCTGGCAAAAACTTCAAAAAATTCCCCGCTTATTTCCGGGATTATCTCCAAAACATCCTCCATTGTCTTCTGTATGGCAAAGCGTGTCTCCATATAATAATCAGGCCCAGCCAGAACTCCTAAGGTTAAAGGATTATCCGGGTCAAGTTTATATTTTAATTGATAGGGAGGTAAAAATTTGTCCACCAATTCCTGCTCCGGGATATCCACTACTTCATAACCATGGGTTAAAATATAACCATCAACATTTACCATTACCGGAAGCAGAACCCTTATATCTTCACTTAAGCGATATCCTTGGATATGTAAATCTACCGCCTCCTGAATGGTCTCAGCATAGAACTGAATCCATCCCGAATCCCTCAGAGTTATTGCATCCTGATAGTCATTCCAGATATTTATGGGAGCAGAAACTGCACGATTAGCACAGGTCAAAACCAAGGGAAGTCTTAAACCGGCGATATTAAAAAGAACCTCCAGCATATATAAAAGACCCTGAGAACTCGTAGAGGTATAGGCACGTACACCAGTAGCCGAGGCACCTAAACAGCAGGAGGCTGCGGAATGCTCTGATTCCACATTTACAAACTCTGCCTTTAATTCCCCCTCAGCAACCATCTGGGCTAAAGTCTCGGGAATGTGTGTTTGGGGAGTAATGGGATAAGCAGAAATTACTCCTGGTCTACATAGAGCCACTACTTTGGCAATTGCCTGTGAACCTTCTAAGTATGCCTTCATTTCTCTACAACCATCACAATATCCTGAACGGGGCAAACCACGGCACAGAGACCACAACCCTTACAGAAAGCGTAATCACAATTAAAAGTATTTTTCCCTTCTCCAGTAATACAGCCTTCAGGACAGATTAAAAGACAATTCTTACAGGCAGTGCAATTCTTCTGTAAGAACTTCGGCTTTTTCCCTACTCTCCAAGAGCCGGTTTTGTTATTCCTTGCAGAACCCGGTTTTGCAATTAAATGAATAATCATTTCCTATTTTGTTATAAGATACGCATATCCTCTTTTTGCGATTTCTAAATTTTGCTGAGCAACCTTTCCTGAGAATCGCCTCTTGATTGCTTCCATCAGTGAATCAATTTTTACCAACCCTGTTATCCCCGAGAAAGCTCCCAGAATTGCCATATTTCCCAAAGGTCTTCCCATTAATTCCTGGGCAATTTTATTTGCAGGGACAAAGAAAGCTTTCTGATTTTTCTTCAATCCTAACAGGGAAATTTCTTCCTCACTATTAATTATGGCGATTCCCCCCTCTTTAAATCCCTTAAAGACATCAAACCCCATAATCAGGGTAGGGTCAATGATTAAAAGATAATCCGGTTCATAAACCTGACTCCTTAAACGTATCGGTTTATCAGAAACTCTTACAAAGGCATTCATCGGCGCGCCCATCCTTGCTGCTCCAAAATGGGGAAAGGCATAGGCAAATTTTCCCTCGGCAAATAAAGCCTCTCCTAAAAGGCTGGCAGTAGTGATTGCTCCTTGGCCTGCCCGGGCATGAATACGAACCTCTTTTAAGAAAAATTTCTCCATTTTCTCAGTCGGAACAATTTCCTCCCAATAATTTATGCAAAAATTTTGGTTTATTATACTCTTTTTGCTAAGCTTAGTCAAATGTTTTTTATTTCTGGGTAATTTTAAGAAAGAAGAAAAGATTAAAAATGGAAAGCCCTCCACTAAAAAACCGCCGGGGAACGCGTAAGCCCCGGCGGTAGAAGAACGCATAGAAATTATCACCTTTCTCCCTTTACGGTCCTTTAGAGATGACCTTAGTGTATTCAAAAGTCAACTCAATCTTTTTCCCTTGATAAGTCAAAATCATGTTTACCTTACCATTTATTTGGTTTCCCTCCACTTCATAAACATTTTCTGAGGCAATGGTCCAATTTCCCCAGTTATCCACAATCTCTTTCCAAACTCCTTTTAACTGAGGGTGATTCGCAGGGTCAGTAATCCCAAAGTTAATCTGGAAGTATCTCATAGCTGCTGCTTCTTTAGCTTCCCCCTGGAGAATCTTAGATTTTTCTACGGAAAGAACCTGGGTTGAGTTTTTATCAACCTTAGTCATTCGTGCAGAATCAATTTCTCCTTTTTCATTATAACCCGTATTGACCTCATATCTCTTATCGGAAATATCTACATTCAACACAGCATTAACTAACTTACCATTTTGATAAACTTCCACTGAAAAGACTCTAACCCCATTATTTTTTAAGGCATTATTAATTTCTCCACGCATTGTCTCTGCCTGTTTCCCTAAGCCATTTTTCTTTAAATAATCCACCGCATTATTTATAAGCATATCAATGGTAGCCTTATCCTTATTGGGGTCAAGTGGTTTGATAACTATTTTATTCACCACAGCATTCTCAAGAGTAATTTTCTTATCTCTGAGCAGGCTCCCTATATACCCAAACAATTGATCCAATGCGCTTTTACCTTGGGGGGTAAGCTGACCATTATTATCAACATTCTTCTTTACCTCTTCCCATTTCTTCATAAGAGTATCCAGAGTAGTTTTATCTCCTTTTAGCTGGGCACTAAAAGAAAAAGGTCCCGCATAAATATTTAAGCCAACTGAGCCATCTGCCATACGCAAGAAACCCAATCTAACTTCTAAATTAGGATTGGAATTAAGGAAATTAATAAACTCCTCCAGAGGTTTCTGCACATCTGAAGGAAGATAGGATTTTATTCCTTGAAGATAAGAAATAGCAGTACGACCATCCACCAGAATGGATGTTTCCGATATAGATGCCCCGGGTTGCTGCTGTTGTTCTTCTATAGGAGAATTGGAAAAAGGCTCTTCCGGGAAAGGACCTTCCAAAGAAACAGATGGAACATCCTTATCCGGCATGCAATTTCCCTCAGAACAACCTTGGGGTGGTAAATCTATATTATTTGGAAAAACATACCACGGAAAAGGGTCCTGAAGAAAAAGAACTCCCTCAGGAATTTCCCACTTCGTAAAGCGATTATTATCATTATAAAAAAGAGGATAAGCTCGCGTAACCATCATTAACATCCCTACGATTACTAAGCTCAGAATTTTCTTTTCCATTTTCATCAACCTCCATTTCATTTAATTAAATTGTTTAAAGGTTAAATCATTAAATATATAAACTCCCTCAGCCTTAATTTTGCTTTTTGAGATTTGGGTTTTCATTTTTGCATCCCTCCTTTCCTGGCTTAAATTTGGGAGATTTTTGCTTCCAGTATATATAACAATTCAAAAAGAATTTTATTACAAACCTTTTACACTTCGTAAGTGCAAAAAAATGGCTAAAATAAGTTATTTAAATTTAATAACTTATAAGGAGAGAAAAATTGCACTTACGAAGTGGTGATGGTAATCAGGTTACCAATCGGGAGGAATTACAGGCAGGCGATCTTTACCCACATCTACTTCTTTCCAGGAAAGGTTTCCATCAGACTCAATCCGATAGATGCGCACCTTTTTTCTATCTCCTGTTTTGTAACTTAAGGCTTCCACCACAGTTTTAAATGCCTCCAGAAGAAAAGCATCTTCTTTCGCCTTTGTCATAAATCCTACGGTATCCAAAGCATATGCTTCTACTAAGGTAGCCACATATTCCCAGAAATTTGTCAAACCATAATCACGCGCCACCCTACTTTGTAGCCTGTCCACCGATTCCCAGCAGAACTGAAAAGCCCCAATTTGCTCAGCAGTAAGACCAAAGAAGTGTCTCGTATGGGCAATTTCATGAAAAACTGTTCGGGTAAACCACCTATTTGCCTCCGCTTCCCCTTTTTCCTTAAGCAATTCTTTTATTTCTCCATAAATCCCCATCCCTCCACTCCAAAAAGTAGCACCTAATACACGGCTTAATACCCCTGAGCGTCCAAATCTCTGTTTATTTTCCGGATAAGAAATTATTACCCCGATTGTTTTTCTCCATTCCTCAGGAAGCCCGATTAAAACCCTTTCAATTCTCTCCATCTCCCAATCATTAAACTCTCTGTCCTTTCCCACAACAAAAACGGTATAATTTTTCCAGATATGCAAAACCTTATCCGAGACCTTCAACCCTCCAAGCAATTCTGTAATCTCTTGCTTAATTTTTGGAGATTGCCCCGCAATTAAACCCAAAAGGGCTAAATCAAATCTTTCTATAATATTTTCTTCTAAAAGTTGACTAAGGCTTTTTTCTTTATTCTGAGATTTCCTCAGTTTCTCCAGGCTAACTTCAGCCAGTTCTTCTTTCTTATCCTGAGAAATTTTCGGGTCACTAATGACTTGCATAATTCCTGCCTGTCCTATCCAAGAATATCCTTGCGAAACAAATTCTTGAAAAAGGGGAAGGAAATTAAGTTTTAACTCTGGAGCAACTCTTCGGTCAGCCATAAAACCTAAGAGACTGCGCAAAACAAATGCTCTATAATCAAGCCTAAAATTATTCAAAATATACCAATCATAAATATCACGAGCCAATTCTTCTTTTGAAAACTCAGTAACATGCAGAAAATCATCCATTACTGCGGAGATTATCTCCCAGCCCACTTCCCAGAGGTAAATATTTTTTTCTCCTTTAATAATTTTCTTCCAAGTCTGGTCAGCAATATTATATGGTCTAATTCCTACCACTCCCTCACTGCCTCCCTGTTGTCGTAAAGCATAGGCTAAAAGTGTTCCTGCTCCCAGACGCACATCTCCGTCTTCTCTGGAGTTAGTAAATTTACTTAACCAATTATTCAGTTGCACCTCCATAAACTTACCAAGACTAACTGCCGAGTCATTAATCAAATTCAGAACCGAGAAAGTACTCCCTATCTGAGCGCGCTTTTTCACATCTATCTTCTGAGCATCAAAGAAAGGCAACATCTGCCTCACTATCTCTTCTTTGGTCTCAGCCAGCAAAAATATACTCTTTGCCAGTGCCTTTCGGAGTTCATCCCGGGGTAGCTGTTCAGCAATTTTTTCTAAGTCAAATCCCTGCCTCTGGTCATTCATTAGCTCAATTGCGATTTTAATTCTTCCATCCGCAATCATCTCCTGAAATTGCGTCATCCCTGTTTCTGCATTGCGCGGATTAACCGAACTATTAAAAAGGGGATTGTTTATGAGAGCAAAAAGCTCAAAAAAACCTTCTTCCGAGAGTTTTATAAAATCAATGTTCTTTGCATAACTCTGAAGAAATTGGTTATCATTGCAAATAGCCAACCCCAAAGCCCTTGTAAGTGGAAAAGAAGAATTCACCAACTCCTGCCAAGAAGCTTTGGTATAGTCAATATTCGGGTCCAATTGTGGAGAAACCTGGAAGAAATCTTTTTTAGGCTTTAAAGGGGTAGTTTTTCAAATGGGGAATTAAAATTTGTAAAATTATCTGAGATTGTCAAGGCACTTATTAAAGAAACTTCACTGAGAAAAAAACAGAAAAATAAAATTAACCATATTCTTTTCATCTTTTTAAGATAATTATAAAAATCCAAAATTTATTTATAAATTAAAATCTTATTCTCACCTCAATATACAAAATTACAAATTTTAAAATTTATGGTCTTTCCCTGGGATTTCTGGGTACTTTAGGCTCAGGAGAAGTCTGCGGTGGTGCTGGAAATCCTTCATACCATAAGCCGGCTTCTTTCGCTGCTTTTTCAAGTAAACTCGCTTTTTGGATAAAAAATTTATTCTGTTTTAAATTCATTATCATTGCCGTCAAATCTACCTGGGCAATTGAAGTCGCTCCCGGGAAAAATCCCCATTGGTTTGCCTGTTCCCAGAAGGATTTCTTCTCATCATTATACAACTCTGCCCATTTCTTTAAAGCCTGAATCAGGTCCTGAAGTTGCTTATCTCTCTCTGTCTCTGTGTATTGCGCATTTAAAATCCTCTCCACTTCCTGCCAGGCTTCAGCTGACCCAGAAACTGGCTGGACAGCAGAGGCAGGAATTTCATTTCTTCTGGGATTATTCGGAAAAAGATCTTCAAATGCAAGAGCCAAAGGATTAAGAAACACTAAACCTAAAAATAAAAATAATCTCTTATACATCCTGCACCTCCTTCCTTCTAATAAATTTTATTTAACCTCTCCCCGGCCTCTTTTGCTTCTAAACTCTCAGGGTATTCTTTTATAACCTTACTATAGGCTTGCTTTGCCTCTTCTATTTTCCCTTCCTTCTCGGCAATTATTCCCAAGGCACACTGGGAAAAACTGGCAAA
>JAMWCM010000024.1 GCA_023818355.1 Candidatus Omnitrophota bacterium | reverse complement strand
ACGCAAAAACGGTTTTACACTGGTAGAAATTCTTATTGCTATTGCGGTTTTGAGTATGGGAGTGGCTTTGTTTTTTAATGCCTTTACTCAAGGGATGAAAGGGATTTTAGCCGGACAGAGAAGGGTAATTGCTGTAAATTATGCTCAACAGGTGATGGAAAAGTATGTAATGCCCAAGAAATTTAATGACCTGGTATTAGGAACTTATTATGTAAATAATGCTACCGCCGAAGGTTTTAAATTGCAGTATATGGTAAATTATGTCAATTCCTTGAATCTTGATCAGATAGTAAGCAGTGGAGATTATAAGCGGATTCTGGTGAGTGTAATTGATAATCGGGGAATTGTTCCCCAGGTGAATTTGATAATGCTGAAGACGGACTACGAGGGGTTGGAGTAAATACAGTAGCGCTAAAAAACGCTAAAATATAACGCGAAAAGACGCGAAAATGGCAGAGCTAGTTTACCAAAGATTTGTCATATGTAATACAAGGAGTAGCATTTGATATTTATAAGAAATTGGGAAACGCACATAAAGAGAATGTTTATCATAATGCTTATATAGTTGCCTTGAAGAATAAAGGATTAGATATAGAAAAAAATAAACATATAGAAATATTTTATGAGAATAAAAAGGTAGGAACATATGCACCGGATTTAATTGTTAATGATGAAATTCTAATTGAATTAAAGGCGAAGCCCTTCTTAACCAAAGAGGATATCAGGCAATTCTGGCATTATCTTAAATCTTCGATGTATAAAGTGGGTTATCTAATTAATTTTGGCTCAGCAAATAAAGTTGAGATTATTCGACGTGTCTATGATACTGCAAGGACGAAAATTTAGCGTATTTTCGCGTTGGCTTTCGCGTGTTTTAGCGATAAAGAAGTCTGTTACCCTCGTTGAGTTACTCATTGCCATTGCTATTGTAGGAATTATTTCCTTAGGGCTTACCTTTATGCTTACCCAGGGACTTAAGGTCTGGACGGGGGGGACTGCCAGAACCGATATTGTGGATAGAGGAAGAATTGCCTTGGAAAGGCTTTCCCGGGAATTGCGTCAGGCAGAGCGCTTTACGGTGACTACCTGGACGGCAAATAATATAAAATTCAATGTGGTCTTAGGAGGAACTACCTATATTGTGGAATATAAACTTGCCAATAATTCCCTTTTGAGGAGTGAAAAAACCAGCGCGGAAGCAAGTGACGATTTTATTTCCCTTGCCAATTATGTCAATAATTTAACTTTTACTTATTATAATAAAATAGGAAGCACCCCTGCTTCGGCAAATGAGATTCGTACCGTGCGTGTGAATTTAGTAATGGATATGCCTCAACCAGAACAGGATGTAATCTTAACTTCGGAAATTCAGTTGAGGAATTTTTATACCTCGGGAGAATAAAAACATAGAAGCAGAATGATGCAGATAACAACGCAGATATACGCAGAAAAGGCGTAGAGGCAGATTGACACTGATGACCACGCGGAAATGGAGAAATTATTATATAAAGAAGAATCATATCAAATAAGAGGGGCGTGTTTTTGTGTATAGAAAGAATTTGGAGGAGCTTTTAAGGAATCGGTAATTCGGAAGGCTCTGGTTAAAGAATTAAAAGAGCGGGGCTTATTTCCGGAGATAGATAAGAAGATAGAAGTCAGATTTAAAGATGAAAAAGTGGGAGTATATGTGCCAGATTTAGTGGTTAATGATAAAATATTGATTGAGCTCAAAGTAAAACCCTATTTAACTAAAGAAGATGAGAGGCAATTTTGGTATTATTTGAAAGCTTCGGATTATAAATTGGGATTTTTGATAAATTTTGGTAGTGAGAAATTGGAGATAAAGAGGCGTATTTATGATAAGGCACGTGAAAAGTATAGAAGCAGAAAGATGCAGATGGCAACGCAGGACCGCACTGATTAATACTAATTTCGGCGTAAATCTGCGTAGTTTGCAGCGCAACTCTGCTTCTACAAATCAAAAAGGGATTGTCTTGACTATGGTTTTGTATATCATAATTGTTTTTGTGATTATTGGATTGGTGCTTATAACTTTAATGATTGTAAATAATCAGTCATCATATCAACTTTTATATTCCACACAGGCATATTATCTTGCTGAGGCAGGAGTGGAATATGGGCTAATGCAATTAAGTTCTGATCCAATGTGGCTTGTGGATTCTGATGCATTGAGTTTTGATGGGACAGATGATTATGTAATGGTGCCGAGGTATGGAAATTATTATTTTGGCACAGGTGCCTTCAGCATAGAAGCTTGGTTTAACGCTAATACAGTGTCTTCTTATAGACCCGTGGTATGTTCAGGGAACCCCAATTCAGAACCGGCTGTAAATTTTTGGGTTCAAAATAGCAAAATACGTTTTATTCTTAGAGAAAGCGGAGGTTTAAGTCTTGTTGATTTATATAGCAATTTAACTTTATCGACCGGAGCATGGTATCATTGTGTGGTAGTTAGAGACGGTGCTAATATGAAAATTTATATAGGGGGAAACCTCGATAATAGTAGAACGAATGGACCTACTGGAAATGTAGGAAGTTCTACCTATCAAGTTTATATAGGCAAGATGAGTTATGCAAGTTACTGGTTTAATGGTCTCATTGACGAGGTCCGTATTTACAATCGTGCTTTAACTCAAGAAGAGATTCAATATTCTTACAATTACAAAATGCCTCTGAATAGAACTGGCCTTGTTGGCTGGTGGAAATTTGCTTCAGGTTATACATCAATTGATTCTTCGGGAAAGGGAAATAATGGAACTGTTTATGGAGCAACCTCTACTACCGGAGTGTATAAGCCTTCCCCTGTAGGATTAGCTGCCGGAACGGGTTTTAATCCTCTTGGACAATCCAATTGCTCTTTCTCTGTAAGTTTTATAGCCACTGCCGTGCAGAATGGTTTGCTTACCTCGGTAAGCAGTGTGGAAGCAAAGCAGGTAATTTCTTTGGATAAAGCCCCGGCACAGAGGGTGGTGAGTGTGAATGTTCCGCGCATTTACTAAATTTTTGGAGGTGAAACCTCCAAAATATATTGATATGTAAGATGTTATGAAAAAAATAATTTACTGGGGGATAGGGTTATTGATAATTTTAGAAGTTTTAGTTCCCAATATTGACTGGATAAATTATAAAGTCTTTCTTGCTTATACAATTGTAGGATTACTTTTATTTATTGGAGCAATTGGTTACTTAATTAAAGAAAATTTTTATAAAAAGACTTCTCTTGATTTGCCACTTATTCTGTATTTTTCTTTGATTTTTATTTCTTATATTTTGTCTCCCTTCAAAAGTGCCTCGGGTTATAGTTTCCTGAATACTAGCGTTTTAATCATTCTTTATTTTCTTTTAGTCAGTTCTTTAAAGAAAAAAGAAGAAATTAACTATTTATTTAACCTCTGGATTTTTTCTTCCTTAATGCTCTGCCTTTACAGTTTTTTATATCAGGTAGAGTTTGTGGGTAGTTTTGGTAATCCCAATCTCTTTGCTTCTTTTTTGGTTTCTCTATTACCAATTTCGCTTGTAAGATTTTATCAGGTTGAGGATAAAGAAGAAAAATTTCTATTTTTTGTGTCCACATTTGTTTTTTTGCTTACTCTCTTTTTAACCAAAAGTAGGGCAGGAATGGGTGCAGGACTGTTTTCCTTGCTTTTATTTTTTTATTTGGGATTTTATAGAGAAATTATTGGAAATAAAAATAATTTAAAGCGTTTCTTTCAAATTTTAATTATGGCAATTATAGGAGGATTGATTTTCTTTCGGCAAATTCTTTCCTTCTTTGCTTTGAAAGATAGAATCTATATCTGGCAGGGAGCCTTAAGGTTAATTAAAGAAAATTGGCTCTTTGGCTGGGGAGTGGGAAACTTTCCCATTTATTTTCCTAAGTTTTCTCCTCAGCCATTGCGTCAGATTTATCCTGACCAGTTTGTGAACAATGCCCATAATGAGTTTTTGACCTTGACTGCGGAATTGGGGATAATTGGGCTGGTTTTATTTTTGTGGATTCTCGGGATAATTTTTCTGATGCTAAAAAGAAGTTTAAAAAGCAGGGATATTTTTGTAAGGCAAATTAGTTTAGGGCTGCTTTCTTCCTTAAGTGGGATTTTATTAATTAATCTTTTTGATGTCTCTCTGCGTTTTCTCTTTACAGCAATTTTCTTCTGGTTTTTAACTGCAATTTTAGGAAGTTTAGAGAAAATGGGAGGAGTAGGATTTTCACAAAAAAATTTTTTACCCAAGAGAATAATTGTTTTTCCTATTTTTGTGATTTTAAGTATGGCTTTATTTAAACAGGCATTCTATGGCTTTGAGATGAGCCGTGAATATGATAAGACGGTAAGACAATTAAAAATAAATTTGGGTGAAATTGAGAAAATAAAGAGAACTGCAGAAGAGATGGTTTCCCAGAATAAGGCGGATGCGCAGATTTATTTTAAATTGGGAACAATTTATGCTAAAATGATGGATTGGCAAAAAGCTAAAGCGTATCTTGAGAAGGCAATAAATCTTGATGCAAAAATTATTTTTGCTTATACAAATTTAGGAAATGTATATGCAGAGATAAACGATTTGGATAAGGCTCTGGATTGCTACCGTAAAGCAATAGGTATTTCTCCTGATTATCTTAATGCCCATTATAACTTAGGATTTATATATTTTAAAAAGGGAGAAATAGAAAAGGCACTGCAGGAGTTTGATTTTGTTTTAAGTAAAAATAAGAATGATTTCTATGCCTGGCAGATGAGGCAACTCATATTTGAATAGAATGTAACAGGGTTATTGGGTTACTTGGGTTATAGGGTATAGTGATAAGTATAAGAAAAAGATGAAAAGATTAGTTAATTTATTATCGCTGTTGATAATAATTATAAGTTTTTTTGTCTTTGATTACTATTTTATAAATAAAATTCTGGCAATAGATGCACCTTCGGCTTTAACTTCCTGGGTAAGAGCTTTGCCACTTCATCCCCAAAAAAGAAGTATTTATGTAGAATGGTCTCCAGTAACCAATGCAGCCTGGTATAACTTAGAATACTCCAGTTATCCCTTTTCCACAAATTCCCCTACAAATGTCTTTGTAGGAATCACTCCGGCAAATTATACCCCTACAAGTTATATTCATAATAATTTGAGTGATAATAACTGGTATGTCTATCGGGTAAGAGCAGTGGATGCTAATGGAGTCTATTCCAATTATTCTCCTGCCCATGGAGTAGCAGTTAAGCCTGCAGGTTTAAGGTGGGAAGAAATTTATTAAGAGTTATAAATCCAGTATACTTTCATTAAAGTTTTTATGGCCCCGTTAGCTCAATTGGAGAGAGTAATGGGCTTCGAACCCAAAGGTTGCAGGTTCAACTCCTGCACGGGGCAGTTGATTTAAAGTAAAAATTTTGATAAAATAGGGCCGTTAGCTCAAATTGGTGGAGCAGGGGACTCTTAATCCCAAGGTCGCAGGTTCGATTCCTGCACGGCCCAGGAGCGGACGTGGTGGAATGGTAGACACGCAAGGCTTAGAACCTTGTGGTATAAGAATACCATGGGGGTTCAAATCCCTCCGTCCGCAAAATATTTCGCGGGAGTAGCTCAGTTGGTAGAGCGCAGCGTTGCCAACGCTGTTGTCGCGGGTTCGAAACCCGTCTCCCGCTCTAAAAATAGTTAAATGGTTAAATAAAAGAGAAAGGAGAGGAGATGAAGATAATGGAATTTCTTTGTGAGAAAGCGGTGAGTGCAGATTTAAAAGCAGTGGATAAGAAAGGGGTAATAGAGGAGTTGGTGGAGCTATTACTGGAAGCAGGAGAGATAAAAGAGAAAGATAAGCAGAAAATAATTGAGATCATTCTCAATCGTGAATCCTTAGGAAGCACAGGTGTTGGACAAGGGATTGCTATCCCTCATGGGAAGAGTGATTGTGTAAAGACATTAACCGCAAGCCTCGGGATTTCCAAAAGGGGAATAAATTTTGATGCTTTAGATGGAGAACCGGTTTATATTTTCTTTTTATTACTTGCTCCTAAAGATTCTGCAGGTCCTCACCTTAAAGCCCTGGCAAGGATTTCCCGTATTTTGAAGGATAAATATTTACGCGATTCCCTGATAAAAGCGGAGGATGAGAAAAAAATTTTGAGTATTATAAGAGAGGAGGATGAGAAGAAGTTTTAACCTGAAAGGAGGTGAGCCATATGCCTGAAAAGGAAATTGGAACAGTTACTCATTATTATGGAAACATCAAGGTAGGGATAATTCAACTCTCCGATGGGTTAAAGGTGGGAGACACGATTCATATTAAAGGGCACACCACCGATTTTACCCAGGTGGTTTCTTCTCTGCAAATAGAACATCAGAATGTTCAGGAAGCAAAGGCAGGAGACTTTGTAGGTTTAAAGGTAGAGCAGAAAGTCCATCCCAAGGATAAAGTGCTTAAGGTCACCGCATAAAGGCTAATGAAGAAAACAGGTTCTTCCTTTTCCCGCCTGGTAAGGTTAATGGATATTTTGCGTTCCCCCCGGGGTTGTCCCTGGGATAGAAAACAGAGCCACCGCTCATTGAAAATCTGTTTAATTGAAGAGACCTGTGAGGTTTTAGAGGCTCTTGACCAGAAAGACCCCGAGAGATTAAAAGAGGAGCTGGGTGACTTGCTTTATCAGATAATTTTTCATACCCGCATCGCCAAGGAAAAAGGATACTTTTCAATAGTTGAGGTGATAGAAGGTATTTATGAGAAATTAGTAAAAAGGCATCCCCATGTTTTTGGAAAGGAAAGAGTTCGGGGAGCAAAGCGGGTAATTGAAGCCTGGCATAGAAGGAAGCTCAAGGAGTCGGAAAACTCCGTATTTAACGGCATTCCCAAGATTCTCCCTGCACTCCATAAGGCAGAGAAGATTCAACATAAACTTTCTTTATTAGGTTACGATTTTGGCAATCTTAAGGAAAATTTAGAAAAAATAGAAAAAGATTGGGAGGAATTAAAAAAGAAATTAAAGAGGAGAGAACAAAAAAAACAGATAGAGAAGAAGATAGGTTTTTTTCTGTTCAATATCGTTAACCTTGCACGCATTTTGGGGATAGAGCCGGAAACAGTTTTACATGAGACGACCAATAAATTAGTGAAAACTGCTCTACAGGATAAAAAGTAAATTTGTTTTTCCTGCCTTTATGGAGAACCTCACCAAAATTAAGAATTTTGTAGAGGAAAAATTCCCCGCTTACGGGATAAATAAGAAGAGAGAAATTGTCCGTTTAATTTTTGAAATATCCAAAAGAGAAAATGTTCCTTTTCAAGAAATAATCTCAGAGGTAGAGGATACCAGTTATCGCCAGATTAAGCAGTGGCTGGTAGAAAGAAGATACCCCAGTCTTAAAGACAGGAAGGATTTAAGATTATATCTTCCGGAAGTAGAGATTTATTCCGAGAATCGATTTTTACCCGAAAAAAAGTTTAATTTTATTCCCAAGGATATTTATGTAGAGAAAAAAGTGGAGAAAAGCTTTTTGGCAAGGAGATGCCGAGAGTTGTTTCCGGAGGCTAAGCTTACTACCATTTCTTCTCTTAAAAACTATCTTCAGGATAAAGAATTTAAGCTCAGCGATTATAATCAGCGGAGGGAGATGATTTTTATTATAAAGGAGAACTATGATTTTTTTAAAAAATGTCCCTGCACCCGAGGTGCGTGTTTCTGTGGTTACAGTATTTTTAATTTGGGTTTGGGATGTATCTATGAATGTGTCTATTGTTATCTCCAGTTTTATTTAAAGAATATACCCGGAATAATTTTACCGGCTAATTTAGAAGATTTTTTTAGAAATTTTCCTAAAAGATTTTATAATTATCAATTTTTTAGAAAACCGCGTATAGGGAATGGAGAGTTTACTGACTCACTTGCCTTGGATAATCTCACTGAATGGTCATGTGAATTGATAGAATTTTTTCGTAAAAAGCCAGAAATTTTTTTTGAATTTAAAACTAAATCCAGCAATATTGATAATCTTTTTAAGGTAAAGCCACAGGATAACATAGTTATTTCTTGGTCGCTCAATCCGCAGAAGATAATTGATTCTCTTGAGTTCTATACTGCTTCTTTGGAAGAGAGAATTCTTTCGGCCAAGGCTTGTGGAGAATATGGTTATAGAGTGGGATTTCATTTTGACCCTCTGATTTATTATGAAAACTGGGAAGAGGACTATCAAAATTTGGTAAATATCCTTTTTAGGCATATTCCTAAAGAAAAAATTGCCTGGGTTAGTTTAGGAACTTTGAGATTTAATCCCGAACTCAAGAAGATCATTGAGAATCGTTTTCCCGAGAATACAATCTTAGATGCAGAACTTTTCATAGATTTTGATAATAAGTTGAGATATCGGACAGATTTGCGTATAATGATGTATAGAAAAATGTTTGCCTGGATTAAAAGGAAGAAGAAAGACCTTCCCCTCTATTTATGTATGGAAAACAGGGAGGTCTGGGAAGAAGTTTATGGTGCTTAATCGTGAAGAGATAGAGAAGTTAATAAAAGAAGGGAAATTAATTGAGAATTATATTGATTTAGAAAAACAGCTTACCCCTAATGGTTTTGACCTCACGGTAAATAAAATCTTCTCATTCAAAGATGCGGGGGCTTTAGATTTTTCTAATAAAGAGAGAGAATTATCTAAGGCACAGGAGGTAAGGTTTTTTAGAAAATCATCCCAAGATAAATATGGTTGGTGGAGACTGAAAAAAGGTGCTTATAAAATTGTTACCAATGAGGTTTTTAATCTCCCCCACAATTTAATTGCTCTTTCCTTTCCGCGCAGTTCTCTTTTAAGAATGGGTGCCTTTACACAAACTGGGGTCTGGGATGCCGGATTTAAAGGGAAGAGTGAATTTATTTTAGTGGTGGAGAACCTCCGAGGGATAAGGATTAAACAGAATGCCCGCATAGTGCAGTTGATTTTCTTGAGAATAAACAAGGTGAGGGAGGGATATAAAGGGATATATAATTTAAACTCTAAACCCTGAACTAAAATTCAAAAAGGGGGTGGTGAAAATGATGGAGAAAATTCATTGGCTGGGACATGCAGGTTTTTTTATTGATGCTCCCTCCGCAGAGATATACATTGACCCTTATCAGATAAGGAAGATTTATCCTCAGGCAGATATCGTGTTGGTAACCCATGACCATTTTGACCATTTATCCTTAGAGGACATAAAAAAGATTGCTAAAACCGATACCATAATTGTAGGACCGGTGGCAATTAAGGGCAGAATTGATTATACAACCCAGATATTAAATCCGGGAGAGAAAATTAATCTTAAGGATGTAGTGATAGAAGGGGTTTCTGCTTATAATCTGCGTAAAAGTTTCCATCCCAAGGATAATGGATATTTAGGTTTTGTAATTACGGTGGAGAAAAAAAGGATCTATCATGCAGGAGATACCGACTTTATTCCGGAAATGAGAAATATTAAAGCAGACATTGTTCTCCTCCCTGTAGGGGGAACATACACGATGGATGCTCAAGAGGCAGCGGAGGCAGCAAATGCCATTAATCCTCAGATAGCCATACCTATGCACTGGGGAAGTATTGTGGGTTCAAGAAAGGATGCTGAAGAATTTAAGCGCTTATGTAAGAATGAAGTGAGGATACTTGAAAAAGAGTAATTTATGATATAAAATTAATACGGAGGACAGATGAAGGAATTAATCCTGGTAGGTGACAGAGTTTTAATTGAGCCGGATACTGGAGAAGGTAAGACTGAAAGTGGACTTTACCTCCCTGAGGGAGTGAAGGAGAAGGAGAAGATTCAAGGGGGAACAGTGGTGAAGGTAGGTCCGGGTTATCCTGTTCCCGACCCCTCGGTCCTGGAAGAGGAGCCCTGGGCTGCACACCGAAAAGAAAAGAAATATTTCCCTCTGGAGGCAAAAGAGGGAGACTACTGTATTTTCTTGCGTAATTCAGCGATTGAGATTGAGTTTGAGAAAAAGAAATATCTGGTTGTTCCTCATTCAGCTATCTTATTGATTGTGCGTGATGAAATAACCAAAGAAATTAAAGACCTTGAGAAGGCTTAAATCCGATGGATAATCTGGGGATAAATCCGGAGAAGATGAAAGAATTGTCTGCGCGGATGTATTCCTTAGGGGTTCTGGAAAAAGACCTTGAGGAGAAGTTTGTGCGTTCTTCAGGGAAAGGTGGGCAGAAGGTAAATAAGGTATCCAGTTGTGTTTATCTAAAACATATACCTACAGGGATTGAGGTAAAATGTTCTCAGGAGCGCTCTCAGGTAGTTAATAGATTTTTAGCCAGGAGAATTTTAGCGGATAAAATTGAAGCCCTCCTGAAGAGTAAAGAACAGGCAGAGAAAGAGAGGCTTGCCAGGATAAGGAGAGAAAAACGGAGAAGGAGCGGAAGAACTAAGGAGCAGATATTGAGAGAAAAACATCTCCGTTCACAGATAAAAGCCTTGCGGAGAAAGGTATCCTTTGATGGAGAATAATAGATCACAATTTGAGAAATTGGTTGCTACTCATCTCTACTGTGACCATTGTGGAGGTTCAATGCCCGTAGAGGAAGTTCTTCTCTTAATTCTTCCCGATGGTAACCTCTACGAGTATCGCTGTCTCCATTGTGGAAAATCTGTGGGAGAAAAGAGGGAAAGGGGATAGAAAATGGATGTCTTAGAATTGCATCCCTGGAGAGTTTCTCCTAAGGAGGCGGTAGAGATCCAGAAGATATTGAGCAAAAGGATTAAATTTAATAATAAGTTCAAGGGAGAAATCAGAACGCTTGCTGCCTGTGATGCCTGGTTTAATGAGGATAAGATTTATGCTGCGGTCTGTATCTTTAGCTTTCCTGGAAATAGACTCTTAGAGGTGGTGAAGAAAAATATAGTTTGTGAATTTCCTTATATTCCGGGGCTTCTTGCTTTCCGGGAAGGGCCGGGTCTTATATCCTGTTTTAAATCAATAAAGATTGAACCGGATTTAATTATCTTTGATGGCCAGGGGATAGCCCATCCCCGAAAAATGGGGCTGGCAACCCATCTGGGAATACTTTTGGATAGGCCGACAATTGGTTGTGCTAAAAATTTACTGGTGGGAAGGTATGTTTTAAATTTGGGAAAGGAGAAGGGAAGTTATAGACTGCTAAAGAATTCCCGGGGAGAGATTGTGGGGGCAGCTTTAAGAACCCGAGAGGGGATAAAACCGATTTTTGTTTCCTGTGGTTATAAAATTTATTTATCTCTGGCTTTGAAGATAGTGCTTAATTTGTGTGATAAATATCGTCTGCCTGAACCATTGAGGATAGCTCATCAGGAGGCGAGGAGGATGAATTGAAGAGAGTGATTATTTTTCTATCTTTTTCTGCTCTGGTGCTTGGGAATAATGGAGAGGCAAAGATCTTCTCCCGAGAGGCGGTAGAGTATCGGATGAAGGGATATCTTGCCTGGCAGAACAAAGACTTTGAGGAGGCGATAAAATTTCTGCAGAAAGCCTGTTTCCTGGATCCTGGGTATGCTCCTCCCCACAATGACTTAGGAATAATTTATGAAATGAAAGGATGGTTTGAGCGTGCAGAACAGGAATATTTAAGAGCAATTTCCATAGACCCCAATTATGGAGAGGCAGTGATGAATTTGGCTCTGTTTTATATTGCACGCGGTTTAAAAGATAAGGCGACTTTCTATCTCCAGAAGCGGATAGAGATTGGCCCTCAGGAGGACCCCTGGGTGCAAAAGGCACGGAGTTTACTTTCGCAATATGCTCCAGAACTTTATAAGGAACTTACCCAGAAAGAAGAGGCAAGGAATCTACTTTATCAGGTATTAGAAGAAAGACTTAAACCGGTAAAATTACCTTTACCCGGTCCTCCCCTGAGTAAAAAAGAAGATACCCTTTCTTTGAAAGAGCCGGAAATGGTCATGAGCCAGGAGGTGGAGAATTATCTGCGTTTAGAACGCGATTTATCCCGACAGGATATAAGGAATTATCTTTTAGGTTTATCTCCACAGGGAATTATTTTTCTTTATGGTCAACCTTTCCAGAAAAAAACCATTACTCTGAAAGGTAAGGAAATTCTTCAGCCAGAATGGTTCAATAAATGGATTGTTCATTCTGATTTTAGTGAGGCAACGCGTGAAATTTTTATTCAGGATGGGAAGAGAAGGAGGGAGAAATGGATTTATAGAATCCCATCCGAGTATAAAAAATATTCCCTTAAGCCAGAGATAAGGTTAATTTTTGAAGACAATAAACTGATTTACTGGGAGAAATAGTTTTTCTTCTGATTTTGAAGTTAGGAGGGAAAATATTTTTATTTCTTTTTTATAAAATAGAAAATGTTTCGGAAAGAAGATAAGGAAATCATTAAGGCTTATCTTGAGGACGGCTCGGGGATAAGGGATGCTTTTTGTGAAGCAGTAATTTTTCCAGAAAGTATTTCTGAGGCTCAAGAATTTCTTAGGGAATCAGCGCTAAAGAAAATTCCCGTCACCATAAGTGGTGCAAGGACAGGGGTAACTGGAGCGGGACTCCCTTATGGGGGGGTGGTTCTGGCTACGGAAAGATTGAATAAAATCTTGGAAATCGTGAAGACTGCCAAAGGAGGTTATGCAGTAGTTGAACCCGGGGTAAGGATTGTGGATCTGGATGAGGAGATTAGGCGTTTTGGTTTGCTCTATTTGCCCCAGCCCACTGAGAACAATGCTTTTATTGGGGGAACATTGGCAACCAATGCCTCCGGGGCAAGGGGATTTAAATATGGCTCAACCCGTAACTATGTGCGGAGGATAAAAGTTGTTTTAAGTTCCGGAGAAATATGGGAGATAAAAAGGGGAGAAGTTTTTGCTAATCAGAGAAAATTTAAAATAAATCTTGGAGGCGGGGATAGAGAGATACTTCTTCCTAACTACACCGTTCCTAATTTAAAAACCTCTGCGGGTTATTTTGTGAAAGAAAATATGGATTTGATAGACCTCTTTATGGGACAGGAGGGAACCTTAGGATTGATTACCGAGATAGAACTTTCCCTTGCCCCCCGAGATAGAAATATATTTGGGATAATTCTTTTCTTTAAAGAAGAGAGCAAAGCCTTAGATGTGGTGCACAAGATTAAAGAGGTATCTTTTCTCACTCGGAAAGGTAAGATAAAGAGTAACCTTGATGCGCTTTCCTTAGAATTCTTTGACTTTTTTTCTTTGCAGTTATTGCGCGAAAAGTTTCCCCAGATTCCTCAAGATATAGAGACTGCCTTGCTTGTGGAACAGGAATATACCCCAGAAAATCAGAATGTGGTTCTGGATGAATGGGTGAATTTTTTAGATAAGAAGGGGATTCTTCTGGAAAACAGCTGGTTTTCTCAGACAGATAAGGAGAAAGAGTTTTTTCAGGATTTCCGACACAGTCTTCCTGAGTTGGTCAATATGATTGTGAGAAAAAAAGGCTTTCCTAAAATAGGGACAGATATGGCAGTCCCGGGAGAAAAATTTGGTTCTGTTTATAAATTTTATAAATCTCTCCTCAAAGAGGCAAATCTTGAATATGTGATTTTTGGGCACATTGGAGATAATCATCTACACATTAATATCCTTCCCCAAAATGGAGAAGAATTTATAAAGGCAAAAAATATTTATACGGAAATGGTAAAAAAGGTAGTAGAAATGGGGGGAACGGTTTCTGCCGAACATGGGATTGGGAAATTGAAGCATAAATATTTAGAGATTATGTTTGGCAAAGAGGCAATTAAGGAAATGGCATACCTTAAGAAACAGTTTGACCCTGCACTTATTTTGGGTTTAGATAACATCTTTCCTAAGGAGTTACTGTTTACTCTTTAGTTATGTTTTATCCTTCTTACTTAAATCTCCATAAAAAGGGAATATTAAAAGAGAGAATAAATTTATTTAAGCAAATCCTTAAGGAATGTGTTCTCTGTCCCCGCAAATGCAAAATAAATCGTCTTAAAGGTGATTTAGGATTTTGTCGCGCAGGTATAGGGATTAAGGTATTTAGTTATCAGGTTCACTTTGGAGAAGAACCCCCCATTTCAGGGGAGAATGGTTCGGGAGCGATATTTTTCAGTTATTGTGCAAACCGCTGTATTTACTGTCAGAACTGGAAATTTAGCCAATTGGGGGAAGGGAGAGAAGTTAGTGTTCAGGATTTAGCAAAAATTATGTTAGAGTTGCAGGAAAAGGGATGCCATAACATAAATCTGGTTACTCCCACACATTATCTACCGCAGATTTTAGAATCCTTGGAGATAGCCGTAGAAGAGGGGTTAAGTTTACCTTTAGTCTATAATACCAGCGGTTATGAATGTGTAGAAATTTTACAATTATTAGAGGGGATTATAGATATCTATCTTCCAGATATGCGCTATGGAGATAATGAAATTGCTTATAGATATTCTTTAATGAGAAATTATGTGGAAATAAACCAAATGGCTATTAAGGAAATGTATCGGCAGGTGGGAAATTTAGTTATGAAAGCGGGTATTGCCCGGCGGGGTTTAATCATAAGACAACTTATCTTACCCAATAATTTAGCAGGCACGGAGAAGGTAATGCAGTTTATAAAAA
>JAMWCM010000143.1 GCA_023818355.1 Candidatus Omnitrophota bacterium | reverse complement strand
GCGGTTCTTCAAGAGAACAGGCCCCTTTAGCCATAAAGGCAAGTGGAATAAAGGCAGTGATTGCTCCGAGTTTTGCCCGCATTTTCTACCGCAACGCCATCAACCAGGGGCTTATGCTTGTAGAGGCAGATACCTCCTCTATAAATGATGGAGATGAATTAGCAATAGATTTAGAAAAAAATAAGATAAAGGATTTTACCCATAACCGAGAAATAGAAATGAAGCCCCTTCCTCCTTTAATGCAGGAAATAATTAAAATGGGAGGAGCGGTAGAGTATTTTAAAAAATATGGTTTATAAGGTTACTTTAATTCCCGGGGATGGAATAGGACCGGAGGTAATTTCCGCAGCCAAAAAATGTATTTCTGCCACCGGGGTAAAGATTTATTGGGAGGAGGTTATAGCCGGAGAGACAGCCATAAAAGAATTTGGAACCCCTCTTCCTGAGGTTGTCTTAGATTCTATACGAAGAAATAGAGTTGCTTTAAAAGGACCGATAACCACTCCTGTGGGAACTGGCTTCCGCTCGGTAAATGTTAGTTTAAGGCAGGAACTTGACCTCTTTGCCTGTGTCCGTCCCTGTAAATTGTATCCGGGGGTAAGGACTTTTTATAAAGAAAAAAATATAGACCTTGTGATTATCCGAGAAAATAGTGAGGACCTGTATGCGGGGATTGAGTTTGCCGAAGGGGAAAAAGAGACAAAAAAAATTATCAGGATAATTGAAAAATTAAGTAAACGAAAAATCAGACCCGATTCTGGAATAAGTATCAAACCCATATCTTATTCTGCTTCCGCACGCATTGTGCGTTTTGCTTTTGAGTATGCTTTGAAGAATAATCGGAAAAAAGTTACTTGTGTCCATAAGGCAAACATTATGAAATTTACCGATGGACTATTTTTAGAGACTGCAGAGAAAATTGCTGAAGAATACAAGGGCAAATTGGAATTTGAGACGGTTATTGTAGATAATTTAGCGATGCAGTTAGTGCAGAAGCCAGAGAATTTTGATGTTTTGGTTCTACCCAACTTATATGGAGACATCATTTCTGACCTCTGTGCTGGGCTGGTAGGTGGTCTGGGAATGGCTCCGGGAGCAAACTTTGGAGAAGGGATTGCTTTATTTGAACCTGTCCATGGAAGTGCTCCCAAATATACTGGTCAGAACAGAGTGAATCCTGTAGCCACCATCCTTTCGGGGGTGTTAATGCTTAGATACTTAGGAGAAATAAAAGCTGCAGAGAGTTTAGAAAATGCGGTTGTCAGGGTAATTAAAGAAGGTAAATTTGTTACCTACGACCTAAAACCTTCGCGCACTGACCCCACTGCGGTAGGAACTGTGGAGATGGCGGAGGCAATCTGTCAGGAGATAATCCTATGAAAGTGGCAATTATTGGTGCTGGGAATGTGGGAGCGCAATCTGCTTTACTTATCTTAAAACAGGATTTAGCGGATATTGTGCTCTTAGACATTCAAAAAGACCTGGCTCAGGCAAAGGCTATGGATTTAAGCGATGCGGGAGCTATTTTAGGATATAGCTCAAAGGTTGTGGGAACCGATGATTACCGAGCGATAAATGGTGCGGAGATAGTGGTGATTACTGCGGGATTTACCCGTAAACCTGGAATGACCCGTGAAGAACTCTTAGAAAAGAATGCTCAGATAATTAAAGAGGTGGTAGAAAAAATAAAGATTTATGCTCCCCAATCCATAATTATAGTGGTTACTAATCCCTTGGATGTTCTCACTTACCTTGCTTTGAAATTGAGTAATTTTCCTCCTGCGCGGGTGATGGGTATGGCCGGGGTCTTAGATTCGGCGCGCTTTTCGGTGCAAATTTCTGCCTTATTAAACAAACCTTCCGCAAAGATAAAAACTGTAATTTTAGGAAGCCATTCTGAGAGAATGCTTATCCTTTCGCGTTTAAGTGACTACAGACAGGAGAAAATTGTCCACTTATTAAAACCTGAGGAATTAAAATCTGCCGAGGAAAGGACAAGAAAGCGCGGGACAGAAATTGTTGAATTGCTTAAGGGAGGAAGTGCCTTCTTTGCTCCTTCTGCTGCTGTTTTTAAAATGGTAGAAGCAATCCTCAAGGATAAGAAAGAAATTATGCCCGTTTGTAGTTATTTGGATGGGCAGTATGGTTTAAAAGATATTACCCTGGGAACTCTGGCAAGGATTGGAAAAGCGGGGATTGAAGAGATCGTTGAATTAGATTTAACTGCAGAAGAAAAGAATCTGCTTCAGAAGTCTGCCCTAGAAATCCTTTCTCTGTATAAAAAAATAAAATAGCAACAAAAAATTTTACATTATTTCTTGAATGGAAGAATACGATATCGCTATTATTGGGGCAGGGCCTGGAGGTTATGTAGCTGCCTTGAGGGCAGGGCAGAAGGGGTTTAAAACCGTGGTGATTGAGAAGGATAGAGTAGGGGGAGTTTGTCTTAACCGGGGTTGTATTCCCACCAAAGCCCTTCTGGAATCTGCGCGTCAGATAAATCTTCTAAATAAAGCCAGTGAATTCGGGATAAAG
>JAMWCM010000142.1 GCA_023818355.1 Candidatus Omnitrophota bacterium | reverse complement strand
CAGGCAGAATATCCGGCTAAAGAGGCACTCCCCGGTTACCGCAGTATGCATCCCATGGTTTACTGTGGAATTTATCCGGTTAATCCCAAAGATTTTCCATTACTCCGGGAGGCAATTGAGAAGTTAAAGTTAAATGATGCCGCCTTTGTTTTTGAACCAGAATCCTCTTCTTCACTGGGTCCAGGATTCCGTTGTGGTTTCTTAGGATTGTTACATATGGAGATTGTTCAGGAGCGTCTGGAACGGGAGTATGGCTTGAATTTAATCCTTACCACTCCTTCGGTAAAATATAGAATAAAACTGCGTAAAGGGGAGACCGTGGAAGTAGACAATCCTTCTCTTTTCCCTTCCGCAGTGAACATTGCCGAAATCTCTGAGCCGTATGTCCGGGCTTACCTCATTATTCCTCAGGACTTTCTGGGGACGGTGATGGAATTTTCTCTCTCCCGGAGAGGAATCTATAAATCCACTGAATATTTAGGTGAAGGAAGGTGCCGGTTAATCTATGATATTCCCCTTGCGGAGATAATTGTTGATTTTTATGATAAAATAAAATCCATGACCCGTGGTTATGGTTCTTTAGATTATGAATTTACTGATTATCGGAAAACGGAACTGGTAAAATTGGATATTCTTATTAATGGAAAAGTCTGTGATGCCCTTTCCAGTTTAGTTCACAGAGAAAAAGCATCACTAAAGGCGCGGAGTTTAGTTACTCTGCTTAAACAATACATTCCCCGGCAGTTGTTTGAGGTGGTGATTCAAGCGGCAATAGGCAGTAAGATAATTGCCCGGGAAAGGATTCCTCCCCTGCGCAAGGATGTGACTGCAAAATGTTACGGAGGAGATATTACCCGTAAAAGAAAACTCTGGGAAAGACAGAAGGAAGGGAAGAAACGGCTTAAACAATTTGGTAATGTAGAGATTCCCCAGGAGGCTTTTCTGGCAGTTTTGAAAATCACATAGTTGGCTAATAATTTGTCTTGACTTCCCTAATGGGGTATGATATTTTAAATTCCCATTTTAGAAAACTTTTCAAGGAAGATGAAACATACAATCTCTGTTTTGGTGGAGAATAAACCCGGAGTGCTGGCAAGAATTTCTGGACTTTTTAGTGCCCGGGGATTTAATATTGATTCACTGGCAGTAGGGGAGACCGAGGACCCGACAGTTTCCCGGATGACTATAGTTGTGGATGCTAAGGATGAAAGAATCCTTGAACAAATTATAAAACAGTTGCGTAAGTTGATTGATACGATTTCGGTAGTTGACCTGACCAAGAGGGAATTTATTCACCGCGAGCTTGCTTTAATAAAGGTGAATTTTAAAAAAGAGGATAAACAGCGGCTTCTTTCTCTGGCACATAAATATAAGGCTGAGGTCTTAGAGACTGAGGAGAATTCCGCCATCGTAGAAATCTGCGCCGATTCCGATAGGGTAAAGGAATTTTTAGAGCAGTTGAAAAATTTTGGAATTAGAGAATTGATGCGCACCGGAAGGGTGGCAATGGCAAAGTAGTTTTTCAAATAAGAAGGGAGGAAGGATGGCAAAAATATATTATGACCAGGATGCAGATTTAGAAATTTTAAAGGGAAAAAACATCGCCATCATTGGTTACGGAATCCAGGGAAGGGGTCAGGCTTTGTGTTTGCGAGATTCAGGGTGTAAGGTGGTGGTTTCCGAATTGGAAGGAACTCCTAATTTTGAACAGGCAAAAAATGATGGTTTTGAACCCCTGCAAGCCTTGGAAGCAGCAAAGCAGGCGGATATTATTCAGATTTTGACTCAGGACCATGTCCAGGCAAAAGTATATAAGGAGGCAATTAAGCCCAATTTAAAAAAGGGTAAGGCGCTCTGTTTCTCGCACGGGTTTAATATCCGTTTTAAACAGATAAAGCCACCTAAAAATATTGATGTTTTTATGGTTGCTCCCAAAGGGCCAGGGGCCTTGGTGAGAAAGATGTATGAAGAAGGTAAAGGGGTTCCTTCTCTGGTCGCAGTATATCAGGATGCTACTGGAGATGCCTTAAAACTTGCCCTTGCTTATGCGAAGGCCATCGGAGCTACCAGAGCAGGAGTAATTGAAACTACTTTTGCTGAAGAAACGGAAACGGATTTATTTGGGGAACAGACGGTTCTCTGTGGAGGGGTAACCGCTTTGATTACCGCCGGTTTTGATGTTCTCGTAGAGGCAGGTTATCAACCGGAGATTGCTTATTTTGAGGTTCTCCATGAATTGAAACTGATTACCGATTTGATTCAGGAATTTGGAATTTCGGGAATGCGCCGGAGGGTTTCTAATACTGCCTGTTACGGAGATTTGACGCGGGGACCAAAGATTATTACGCAGAGAACACGCAAGACAATGGAAAAAATACTTAAGGATATTCAATCCGGTAAATTTGCGCGGGAATGGATAAAAGAAAATGAATCCGGACGCCCCCTTTTTAACCAACTCTTAACGGAGGCAGATAAACATCCTATAGAGGAAGTAGGTAAGCGTCTCCGGGAAATGATGCCCTGGATGAAGAAGTAA
>JAMWCM010000141.1 GCA_023818355.1 Candidatus Omnitrophota bacterium | reverse complement strand
AATGGGATTTCTTAAATCCTCCTAAGTTTATCGGCCTGGGTAATTTTATAAAATTATTGGGATTCAGTTTTAAGAATGGTTCCCTTTTCCCCAACGACCCCCATTTCTGGTATTATGTTTTTAATACTGTTTTTCTAATGCTTGTTATTCCCTTAGAAATTTTCGGAGCCTTAACAACTGCCCTTGTTTTAAATCAGAAAATCAGAGGGATTGTTTTTTATCGCACCATTTTCTATCTTCCCACAGTCTGTTCTGTAGTTGCCCTTGCCATTATGTGGCGTGGAATTTTGAATCCTGATTTTGGTTTGCTCAATTCACTTATTGAAAAGATAGGTAATCTTTTGCATCTAAATCTGCAGGGACCTGTATGGCTTTCTCATCCTTTCTGGGCAAGAATTTCTATGATGCTTGTGGGACTCTGGACAATCATCGGAGGTAACAACTGCCTTTTATTTTTAGCAGCCCTTCAAGGGATTCCCCGCGATTTATATGAGGCTGCGGAAATAGATGGAGCAAATTGGTGGCAGAAATTCTGGAAAATTACCTGGCCCATGATTTCTCCCACTACTTTCTTTATTGCCATATTGAGTATCATCGGAGGTTTTCAATCAGGTTTTGCGCTTGCCTATATTCTTACCGGAGGAGGGCCGGGAGGAGCAACAACAACCATTGAATATTATATTTTTAATAACCTTTATACCTTCCAAAAAGCCGGTTACGCGGCAAGCATTGCCTGGGTTTTGTTTTTAATAATTTTCTTCTTTACCCGCATTTCCTGGAAGTATGGGGGAAAATTGGTAGAATACCATTAAAGAAGAGTTAAGAAAATGGAGAAGGTATTGACTGTTGAGGAATCACGAAAAAGAAAAAAAAGAAGAGATTTCTTCAGGAAATTTACGGCATACATTCTCCTTTCTTTTATTGGCATAAGTATGATTCTACCTTTCTTATGGATGGTCTCCACCTCCTTAAAAGAACCGGAAATGGTTTTTATCCAGGTAAAGCCCTGGTGGCGGAACTGGATTCCCCAAAAAATTGTCTGGACTAATTATATAAGAGCCTGGAAAGCGGTTCCCTTTGGAAGATTTTATATCAATAGTATCATTGTGGCGGTCTGCGTTACTGTGGGAGTAGTTTTTACCAGTTCCTTTTCTGCCTATGCCTTCAGTAGGCTGAATTTCCCCGGGCGAGATAAGTTATTCTTTGCCTATATTGCTACAATGATGATTCCAGGTTCAGTAATCATTATTCCTCAGTTTGCCTTAATAAGAATCTTTGGCTGGCTGGATACTTACCGTGCATTAATCATTCCTGCGATGTTTACCGCCTTCGGAACATTTCTTTTAAGGCAGTTCTTTATGACTCTACCCAAGGACCTTGAAGATGCTGCCAAGATTGATGGCTGTGGTTATTTGGGAATCTATTGGCGAATAGTTTTACCCCTTTCTAAGCCTGCCTTAGCTACTTTAGCCACCCTTACCTTTATTGGAAACTGGAATTCCTTTATGTGGCCATTATTGGTTACCAATAAGACAGAATTACGCACCCTTCCCATCGGTTTGGAATATTTTAACAGTCAATATACCACCGAATGGTCTCTGCTGATGGCCGGTTCATTAATGGTGCTTCTTCCCGTAATCATTCTTTATGTATTCAACCAGAGATTCTTCGTAGAAGGAGTAAAACTTACCGGAATCAAAGGTTAAGTTCAGATTAAGTATCCCTTGTTTCATAAAAATTGACTTTTTTTCTTCTCAATGGTATAGTTTATATTCAGAGGAGGAGTGCCGGAGTGGTTGAACGGGACCGCCTTGAAAGCGGTTAGGCGCCCGAAAGGTGCCTCGGAGGTTCGAATCCTTCCTCCTCCGTTTGGAGAGATGCCAGAGTGGACGAATGGGACCGCCTCGAAAGCGGTTAGGCGCCCAAAAGGTGCCTCGGAGGTTCGAATCCTCCTCTCTCCGCCAATTTTCAAAATTAGGGGTTTGGGCGATTGTTGCCTCGCGGAGTTTACCCCGCATACAGCTTGCTGTTGTGCGGGGCTCGGCTCGGCAGAAACGAGGATTTTGAAGGGATTTTTAGAAAAGAAGAAGGGTAAATGCCCTTATCCCAGCCCCCCATACGCGGGCATTTGAAATTAAACTCCCTAAAAATGTCTTTACATTATTAAAATAATTTTGTATCATAATTATAGGTTGTAATTACTCTATACATACATACTATTATTTTAATACTACTATGTCAAAAAAGATTTCGCCAATAGGCAAAAATATAAAAAAGTTAAGAAAACAAAAGGGCTTGTCACAAGACCGGCTTTCTAAACTGGCTGATATTTCCTATAACACGGTTATAAAACTGGAGTCGGGGGGTATCACAAACCCCTCAATTGACACGCTCCAAAAATTAGCCAAGGCCCTTGATGTTTCCGTAGATGATTTATTGAGGTAAAAATATGAAGAATTTTAAAAACAATAAAAATTTACAAATGCAAAATGGTAACGGTAATATTAAGGCTTTAGAAAATTGGTTAAAAAGCGCAGCAG
>JAMWCM010000140.1 GCA_023818355.1 Candidatus Omnitrophota bacterium | reverse complement strand
CGCTAACAAAACTTTCCCCGGGAGATTTAGCAAAGGTGGTTTATCTTCTTACGCGCACCCATCCCCAGCTCCACAAATTGCTGTCCTTAGGAGTGGTTCCGGGGACAAGAATTATTTTGCATCAAAATTTTCCTTCTTTTATTATTCAGGTTGAGCAGACCCAGATTGCCCTGGAGAAAGAGATTGCTCAGCATATTTATGTTAAAAAAAGCGGGAGGTAAGATGTTAAGAGATGACCAGATAGAGAGGTATTCAAGGCAGATTATTCTGCCCGATGTTGGGGGAAAAGGACAGGAGAAATTACTTCAGTCTAAGGTTTTAATTATTGGAGCGGGAGGTTTGGGCTCTCCCTGTGCAATATATCTCGCCTGTGCGGGGGTAGGGAAAATCGGGATTGTTGATTCAGATAAAGTTGAACTTAACAATCTGCAGAGACAGATTCTTCACTCTACAAAAAATGTGGGCAGAACAAAAGTAGAATCTGCCAGGGATAGGCTTGGCCAGATAAATCCGGATGTTGAGGTTATTACTTATAATGTTAGACTTACCTCGGAGAATATCTTAGATATCATTAAGGGTTACGATATCATTGTAGACGGCTCAGACAATTTTCCCACACGCTATTTAGTAAACGATGCCTGTGTTTTAGCAAATAAACCATTTTCTCACGGTGGGATATTCAGGTTTGATGGTCAGGTATTTACGATTTTACCACATAAAACTGCCTGCTACAGATGTCTTTTTTCCGAACCCCCTCCTCCGGGGCTGGTTCCCTCCTGTCAGGAGGCAGGAATCTTAGGAGCGGTTGCCGGAGTGATCGGAGTAATCCAGGCGAATGAGGTTTTAAAATATCTCTTAGGGATAGGAAACCTTTTAGCTGGAAGGCTTTTAATTTTTAATGCTCTGGATTCCTCTTTTCGGCAAGTGAAGGTTCCCCGTGACTCTTCTTGTCCAGTCTGTGGGGAGCATCCCACGGTTAAAAAATTGATTGATTATGAAGAATTCTGTCAAGTTAGAAAAAGAGAAAATTAGATTTTATAGGGGAAGAGATGCTTATTATGGAAAAAGAACTTACCTTAATTGAACATCTTGCCGAGTTAAGAAAAAGAATCATTGTTTCTTTAATTGCTTTATGTTCTGCCAGTGTAATCAGTTTTTCTTTTGCTCCTCGCCTTCTAAGAATCTTAAAACTTCCCGCAGAGGGATTAATTGAAAAACTGGCTTTTTTTTCTCCTCAGGAGGCTTTTTTAGTTTACCTACGGATTGCTTTCTTTGCAGGAATATTTTTTTCTCTCCCCGTAATTCTTTATCAGGCTTGGGCATTTATTTTGCCTGCACTTGATGAACGGGTAAGGAGATGGGGGACTTCTTTTATTATTTTTGGTTCGTTTTTCTTTATTTCTGGCTGTCTTTTTGCATACTTCATTTTAATCCCTCCTGCATTAAGATTTTTACTCAACTTTGGTAAAGAAGAATTACAAGCGGTTATTTCCGCAAGTCGGTATATTTCCTTTGTAGTCAGTTTAATCTTAGCTTCGGGGCTGGTATTTCAGATGCCCCTTTTGAGTTTTATTTTAACCAAGGTGGGAGTAGTTAACCCTAATTTTCTAAGAAGAAGATATCGTTATGCCATAGTATTTGTGTTTATCATTGCAGCCATTATTACCCCCACGGTGGATATCTTTAATCTTCTGCTTCTTGCCTTACCGATGATATTTCTTTATGAGGTAAGCATCTGGATTTCCTGGTTGGCTAAGAAAATATAAATGAAATTGTTCTTGCTGGAGGAAAATCAACATGGATGATCAATTTCCATTTTGATTTGACAGTTGAGGTTAGGGAGAATATAATAATTTATAAAATAGCAAGGGGGAAAAATGTGGTTTTATTCGGAGAAAGTGAAAGAACTTTTTCTCAATCCCCGGAATGTAGGTGAGATTGAGAATCCGGATGCAGTGGGTGAGGTGGGTAATATTATTTGCGGAGATGCGCTCAGGCTTACTTTAAGGATAGATAGGAAGACAGAGCGCATTCTGGATGCAAAGTTTCAAACCTTTGGTTGTGCCAGCGCCATTGCCTCATCATCAGCCTTAACCGAAATGATTAAAGGTAAAACGATTGAAGAAGCAGCGAAGATTACCAATAGAGATATTGCTGAATATTTGGGAGGTTTACCCGAGGAGAAGATGCATTGTTCAGTAATGGGAATGGAGGCCTTGGAGGCAGCTTTGGCTAATTATCGGGGAGCCCCCATTAAAAGAGAAACTGTCGGAGAAGAAAGGATTGTCTGTAAATGTTTTAGTGTTACCGATAGAAAAATTATCCGTGCAATAAAGGAGAATAATCTTAAAACTGTAGAAGAAGTTACCAATTATACTAAAGCAGGTGGAGGATGCGGTAAATGTAAACCGGAGATAGAGAAATTGCTTAAAGAATTCTGGGAGAAAGAGGCCACCAAGATGGCGGAGACGAAATTACCACCCAAGAGGAAACTCACTAACTTAGAGAGAATTTCCTTGATTCAGCAGACCATTGAGCGAGAAATTCGTCCTCACTTAAAGCTTGATGGAGGGGATATCCAGCTCATTG
>JAMWCM010000139.1 GCA_023818355.1 Candidatus Omnitrophota bacterium | reverse complement strand
CATTATCCGAATGAATAATTTTCTCAGATACCTGATGGAAAACAGGAACAGAAAAAGCAATCTCCTTCAAATTAAATGAGGGTTTTTCCACTTCTTTGAGAGATGAAGAAACTAAAATTTCTTCTTCTTCATTGTTTTCTTCAGATTTTTTCCGGGAAAAACTATTTTCCTTTTTCTCTTCCCTGGCTAAAGGAAATTTCTCCTCCTGAGAAGCACTCTGCAGAGGAGAAGGTTGGGGAAGGGAAAAAAATATTTTTTCCTCACCAAAATAAGCAAGGGGAACCTTTTCAACCTCTTGGGTCTCTAAACTTTCTTCCCCAAGCAAAAATAAGTCGGGGAAAATCTTTTCCCAGAGAGAAAGGGGAATTTCATCACCATAATCAGAAAGAAAAACAGTGGGATTAAGCACTAAAGCGTTAAGCCAGGGCTGGGCACCTTTCCCCAGAGCCTTTTCAAGATTTTTTGTATCAAAAGAAAAAACCGAGGACGCAGAAAAGCTTAACAAAAAAACAATCAGCATTAAAATTTTCTTTTTCATTCTCATTTTAAATATAACACAATTTTTCTTATTCGTCAAGGTTTTCTCCCTTTAATATTAACAAAGGATAAAAGAAAATATTACAAAAAATTTATGGGTTGAGATAGGGAAAGAGTTCTTTTCCCAGAACTAAACTGAGTAATTTTACCATTGCCTCGGTAGCCTCCTCAAGGATGCGTAAATTTTGGGAGTTCTTTATCTGTCCGAAGAGAATTTCTAAGTTAATAAAATCCGCTAAACCGACCTCTCCCAAAGCCCAGCAGGCTAAAGCGATGGATTCCCCAGAAAAGACTAAACTCTGTCGCCAGCGCGCAATATCCCGCAGACGGTCTAAAACAAAAAGCTCTCGTGGCTTTAATTTCCCCAAGGCAAGAAGCGCTCCCTCAAGCACTACCTCCGCAGAAGACCGGGTGTATTCCTCTAAGATTCTAAGCACACCTAAGTTATCTCCCTGAGAAATTTTCCCGAAAAAGTGGCTGATTTCTTTTTGCACCTCTGAGGCATTCTCTGTGGAAGCAAAATTAAGCACAATGTTTTCCAGGCTTTCTGGAGAAAGCCCCTTCCGCTTAAGCCAGAGACCAATTTCCGTATATCCATTTATTCCCTGAACACGAATCTGCGGGTCTTTTTCTTCTAACATTAAAAAGAGATCTTTATCTGTGCCAGAGGTTAGTTTGTAAAAGGCAACCGCCTTTTCTTTACGCAATCCCGGGTGAGTTATCTGACTAATATCCTGAAATTCTTTTGAAACTTCTTCATCTAAGATTCCCAATTCTCCCAGAGCATAATAGGCATGCTTTTTTGTCTCCAGAGGAAATTGGGATTGGTGGATTATAAAAAGGAGAAATTTCTTTATCTGTTCTCTATCCTTCTGGTCACGGAAAATAAAAGTAAGGGCTTGGAAAGAAATTTCGGCTAAACTAATGTCCTTAGGATATCTCTGGGTAAGTCTAATCAATGAATCAAAAAGGGAATTGAGGTCAAACTGGTTTTTTACAAAATCTATATTTTGTTTTGCCAAAATTAAAACAGAATTTATGGCAAAGTATTTAATGGTTCCATCTAAAGAGCTCTGGGGTTGTTTAATCAACTCTTCAATTTTCTCCACAATCTTCTGCCAATTCTTATCTGTAGGATTCTTCATCTCCATCATCCCCACAAGATAGGCAAAAGTCTCCCGAAACTCTTGATTTCCCCAAGCTTTTCCTTCTATCTCTTTAATTAAATCAGGAAGCATTTTTTCTCCAATGAGCGCTAAGGCATCAGCGGAAGCAAATCTGGTTATACGGCTTGGGGATTGCAGAGCACTTAGAAGTAGAGGAACAATCCTTTGGGTAGCAAATTCTCTTCCTAAAAAACCCAAGCTCTCTAAGATGGTAATAATTCCTTCTCTATCCTGTGTTTGGAATTCACCAATTAACTGGTCAATGGCTAAAGGAATTAACCTCTGACGCAGTGATGAAGGAAGAGATAAAAATGCCCTATAGGCAATATTCCGCACAAGAGGATGGGGTGAACCTGCCAAATTTTTAAGATAATTCCAGTAGCGTCCAGCAGCACTCGCCAGAGAAAGACCGTTGTGCACCATCTCCTTTTCCAGGGAATCCATCTCGGAAGTAACTGCAGTTTGCACAAGGGGATTACTTATAGATCTCTGACGGATACGCCGAAAAATTATCTCCGGGAAATAATAAATAGAAAGAGCATTTGTTCCCAGGTATATCCCCAGGAGGATAAAATTTCTTAAAATCTTCATCGCAGCCTCTCTCCAATTACCCAGATAATTTGCAAATACAACTTTATTGTTTCCTCATCGGGAGAGGGAGGAAATTTGTCTAAAAGACCAAGGGTAAGCCAAGCAATTTCCTTTTTCTCCTCAGGATTTCCATAAAGCAGTAAAACATTTGCAGTAAGTAAAGCCATCTTTAATTTCAGATAGTCAAGAACCCTTTCCTGGGATAGCCTCTCTAAAAAATCCCTCAGGACAAATTTCCCCTTAGGATTGTTTTCTATCCACCAGGGCTCAATTAAGGTATTAAGACTCATAAACTGCT
>JAMWCM010000138.1 GCA_023818355.1 Candidatus Omnitrophota bacterium | reverse complement strand
TGACACTGGTAAGTATCTTCCTCATCCGCCTGAAAGGGGATGCCGGGGTTTAAAATCTCACCTAAAAGACTCTCTATTGCCTTAAGATAAATCTGCATAATTTCCTCTTTATCTTCCAGCTCTTTCTTGCTGAGTAAAAGGGAAATTCCTTCTCTCCGCGGTAGGTCTCTAAGGTAATAGAAACCGGCATTAATTTCTTCTCCTTTATATTTTTTATCATTGTTTACTATATAAAGGTAAAGCGGAAGCTGGAATGATTTTATGGTCTTTTTTAGCATCTTTCGTTCAAAACCCTGAGCCTCTATCTTTTCTTTCTGCTGGGGCATGATGTCGCTGGCGCCTGTTTTATAGTCAATGATTAAAAAAGTGCCATCAGAAAGTTTATCCATGCGGTCAACGATTGCCTGAAATCTAAAATTAAAATCTGCAAATTTTATTTTCCCTTTGAAAGTTTTCTCTAAACAGACTATCTCTTTAATCTCCCGGTTTGCTTCGTTATTTAAGAAATGCTCCATCCGGAATCTAATCACTTCCTCCATAAGGAAAGCATCGGATTTCATCCGGTTCTGAAAAGTCTCATTAAATCTTTTCTCTAAAACTTTAAAGAAATATTCTCTAAATTTATCATCAATGAAAACCTCCCTCCCCACAAAACAGGAAAAGGTCTCTGCCAGTAACTCATGGATAAATCTCCCTATATCCTGACCCTCCGGCTCATCAAAAACATCCCCTCTCTCCTCTAAACCTAAAACATATTGATAATAAAATTTTAAAGGACAATGGAGATAGGTATTGAGACTGGAAGCGGAATATTCCATTTCTTTTAAATATCCTAAAATATCACCATTCTTTTCCACCTCTGCTTTTTTAGGCAAAACGCAGGTCTTAAAATATGCCTGAGGGATAGAGATTACTTCCCAGCTCTTTAGTTTTTTTTGCTTTTCCCAGATAAGTTCCTCAATGAATCTACTCTTTTCTCTGTCCTCTCTCCTCTGATAAATAAGAAATACATTTTTTGCTGAAGAGATTATTCTCTTGAAATGATAGCGCTGTATCTCTTCCTCTTTTTCTAAACGATTAATCCCCAAACTGATTAGTATTTCCCGCGGAATAAGTGGTTCATAAACGCTCAATTTCGGAAGAACTGCTTCATTTACATCCATTACTAAAACATTTTTAAAACTGAGGCTACGGGTCTCTAATAACCCCAATATCTGCAAACCTTTTAGCGGAGAACCAGAAAAGGAGACAAGCTCCCTCTCTAATCTCTCCTGGAAAATCGCAAAAATTTCTTCTGGGGTGAAAGGCATCTCTCTAAATTCTGCATTCTTAAATTCTTCTATAAGCAAAAAGATTCTCTCTGCCATTTTTAAATTCAGGGGATAGAGATCTAAGAAACCATATCTGAGAATGAAATCCATAAATTTTTCAAGAAAGAGAGAAAACTCCTGAAAATTATTAATTTCTTCCCAGAAACGGAAAAATATCTGGTGAATCTCTTTGAGCATTTTCCTTAACCTATACCAGTCAAAGGAAACCCCCATCCCTCTCATTGTCTCCAGAGCCCCATCGTAAATGAGAGCACAATTTTCTATATCAGCCAATTTTACAAACAAACTTCCTCCCAGAGGACTATTTTTTTCTCCCCGCAATGCCTCTTCAATATTATGCACAAGGATTCTCGTAAATGTTGCGTCTTTCTCCAGAGAAAGGTTCTTTACCAGAGGATGGCTGATAAGTTTAAGATAGTCTGGGGTATAATAAAAACCCTCCTCCCGCGTCTCCTGTGCCTTAAATATCTTCTGGAATAAAGAATATAGAGCACTCCGTCTCAGCGGATACCCCAGGGATACATTATAATCTTTAACCCAAGCGGTTATCTCTGAAATTAAAGGAATAAGCGCAGAGGCTTCAGGTAAAATAATGACGGTATCATCTAAATCATCTATCCCTTTGATAATTTCCCTGACTAAACACACTTCCGAGTGAAGATCAACCCCTGCCTGGATGGAGAGGGTAAAATCTGAACTATAATCTTTCTCCGGTTTTATATCCATAGCGATTTCTTGAGCAACTCTTTTTAAACTCGGCCATTCCTCCATATTCCCCTGAAAGAAAAGAGTTGCTTTCCCCTGTAGATAGATATTTTTTATAATCTCTATCTCTGACTTATGTAAATAAAAAAGTCCACAAAAGAAAATCTCTTCAAATTCGGAAAGCTCAATTTCCGCAATCTGTTTTGCAGCAAGGAAATAGATTCTTCCCCGTGAATATAAATTTCTTCTCTCCAAATAATCAGAATAAGCCTCTCTCAGTTTAAGAATATTTACCAACAATCTATTAACCTCTTCGGGGACATCGTAGCCAATGCCTGCTTTAAGTTCTAAACTTTTTAACGCTACATTCTCAATTTCCTCCAGGTCTAACTGCTCAAAGAAAAAAATTATCTCTTCTGCCCAGGGAAGAAAGCGGGAGAAGTTTTCCCTCTTTTGCAAAATTTCCGGAGTAATTCTCTTAGCCAGTTCATAGAGAATATAGGCTCCGTCAAGAAGAGAAATCTTTCTGAAGTTTAAGCGCTTGGCAAAAAGATATTCTACAAACT
>JAMWCM010000023.1 GCA_023818355.1 Candidatus Omnitrophota bacterium | reverse complement strand
CCACTTCTGCCAATTCTATCCCTCCCTCACCTCCACGGGTTACTACTTCAGAAATAACTGCTTTAACTTTTTTTGTCTCGCAATAAAGTTTTATCGCTTTTAACTCCTCTTCATAATCGTTGGGGAAGCGGTTAATGGCTACTACCAGGGGAACTCCAAATTTCCTGATATTCTCTATATGCCGGTCAAGATTTTTAAAACCCTCCTGTAAGGAAACAAGATTTTTTTCTGCTTGCTTTTCTTCATCCTGTCCACCATGTATCTTTAAAGCTCTTGCGGAAACTACCAAAACTACTAAATCGGGTTTCAAGTCTTTGAGTCTACAGACAATATCAAAAAATTTCTCCATCCCCAAGTCTGCACCAAAGCCGCCCTCAGTGACTACATAATTTGCCAGTTTTAAAGCCAGTTCTGTAGCAATGAGCGAGTTATTTCCGTGTGCAATATTAGCGAAAGGACCGCCATGAATAAATGCTGGTTGACCTTCCGTAGTCTGCACTAAATTTGGTTTCAAGGCATCCTTGAGTAAAACCGCCATTGCTCCCGATGCCTTTAAATCTTCTGCAGTTACTGGTTTTCCCTCCTTTGTATAAGCCACAATGATCCGTTCCAGTCTCCTTTTCAAATCTGCCATATCGGAAGCCAAGGACAATATCGCCATTACTTCCGAAGAAACTGTGATATCAAAACCAGAATTGTGCGCAAAACCGTGTGCTTTTCCTCCTAAGCCACATTGGATATAACGGAGTTGCCGGTCACTGATATCCATTACCCTTCTCCAGAAAATTTTATTCAAATCAATGTCTAAGGTGTTTCCAAAATATATATGATTATCAAGAATTGCCGATAAGAGATTATGCGCTGAAGTTACCGCATGGATATCACCCGTAAAATGAAGATTTATATCCTCCGCAGGTAAAACCTGAGAAAGTCCTCCTCCGGTTGCCCCCCCTTTGATTCCAAAAACCGGTCCCAGAGAAGGCTCGCGTAAACAGAGGATCACATTCTTCTTCAATCTTCCTAAAGCCTGAGTTAAACCGATAGCGGTGCAGGTTTTCCCTTCCCCGGCTTTGGTAGGAGTGATCGCGGTAACATTGATGAGTTTTCCTCGGGGGCGCGAACTTAATCTCTGAAAAATTTCCAGTTTTATCTTCGCCTTATAGTTTCCGTAAAGTTCTAATTCGTCTTCTCGGATACCGGCAATCCGCGCAATTTCATATATTTGTTTTAAACGAGGAATCTGCATTACTCTTTAGATATACAACTCAAAGCATCCCGGGATTTTCCGCAATAAAAGCATTTTTAAGATAACGGATTTCTGGTTTCTGACTATTCCAGAGTATAGAAACCACATCAAAACGCACATTGTATCCCACCAGATTAAATCTTTTTATATAATTTAATGCAATATTAATAAGATACTTTCTCTTCCTTCCGGTAAGCGCCTCTTCAGGGAAGCCGAATTCCCGAGAACTTCTTGTTTTTACTTCTATGAAACAGATTGTGCCTTTATCTTCAGCGATGATATCTATTTCTTTCCTTTTAAAACGATAATTTCTTGCCAGAATACGCAATCCCTTTTTTTTCAAAAAATCTACCGCCAATTTCTCACCCTTTGCACCAATCTCTGAGGGGAGAAAAGCTTTTGCGATGGATAGGAGATGGGCCATATGCTTTTAATAATGACAGATGATATCTGGTTCCGTATCCTTTATGTTCCCGGAAAGCATACTGTGGCAGAAAACAATCATAAACCTCCATCGCTCTATCCCGAATCACCTTAGCCACAATAGAAGCACAGGCTATGGAGAGGCTCTTTCTTTCACCATGAATAAGGGATAGATAAGGATACGCTGAAGAGAGATTTATCCCCGCCCCCGTAAGGATGTATTCCGGTTTTTTCTTTAGATAAGTAAGCGCCATTTCTGCCGCAAACTGGGTAGCGAAAGAAATATCTGTGCTGTCTATAACCTCTGCCTCCACAATACCTATACCAATCCAAGCTCTCTGAATAATTTCTTCAAAAGCTTCGCAACGCTGTTTAAAGGTAAGACACTTAGAATCAGCAATTTTATGCACAAAATATAAACTTCTGTATTCGGGTTTTAAGATAACCGCGGCCACTACCAGGGGACCGGCAAGCGGACCTCTGCCTGCTTCATCAACTCCAGCAAGAAATTTAATTCTCTTTTGCTTGAGAAAATTCTCCTCCCAAGGAAAGCTCATCCCTTTCCACTTCCTCTTTAATTCCTTCCTTCTCTTCTATCCTTGCTCCCCTTCCAACCTTCTTCCTTAAATAATAAAGCTTTGCTCTCCGTACTTTACCCTTGCGCAGAACATGAATTCCTTGAACAAAGGGAGAATGGATGGGGTAGGTTTTTTCTACCCCTACTCCATGAGAAATCTTACGCACGGTAAAGGTCTCGGAAATTCCTTTCCCTTTTCTGGCAATCACTATCCCTTCAAAAATCTGAGTCCGGGATTTATCCTGCTCTACTATTTTTTCTTCTACCCTCACTCTATCCCCTATTCTGAATTCAGGCAATTCTTTCTTAAGGTATCCCTGAGTAATTTCGTTAATGATCTCCATTTCTCTCTCCCTCTTTATCTAAAGATTATTACAAGATTATAGCAAAATTTTTTGTCTTTACAATTTTATTTTTTCCTCTTCATCTTTTTCCAGAGGTCGGGTCTCTTCTCCCGTGTCAGTTTAACGGCTTCCTCTCTCCTCCACTCCTCTATTTTTTTATGGTCCCCGGAAAGAAGAATAGAAGGAACCTTCCATCCCTGAAAATCGGCAGGACGGGTAAACTGGGGATATTCCAGTAACCCGGAGGAGAAACTCTCTTCCTGTAAAGAATCAAGGCTTCCTAAGACCCCAGGAATCAATCGGACCACCGCATCTATAACTACCATTGCGGGAAGTTCTCCACAGGTAAGGATATAGTCACCAATGGAAATCTCTTCATCCACCAGATAGAGTCTTACCCTTTCATCTATCCCTTCATAGTGCCCACAGATTAAAACCAGATGTCCATAATGGGATAATCTTTTTGCTGTGAGCTGAGTAAATTTTTCTCCCTGAGGAGAAAGGAGGATAATTTCTGTTCTCTGATTATTTTCTGATGAGGCATCTTTACTTCGGGGGAAATGGTTTCCTACTATATCTATAAGAGCAAAATAGATGGGCTCTATCTTCATCACCATCCCCGGTCCCCCCCCAAAGGGACGGTCATCTACCTTTTTGTGTTTATCTTTTGACCATTTTCTGAGATTGTGCACTTGAATCTTTACCAAACCTTTCTCCTGAGCAATTTTTAACATAGAAGTCCTTAAGATGGGAATAAACATCTCCGGGAATATGGTAAGAATGTCAATCTTCATATATTTATATAATTTTTTCTCTCTTAAATATATTTTCTACCGCTTCCGTGGGTCTTGCTCCCATCTTCAACCAATAATCTGTGCGTTTACGGTCAATTTTGAATAAAGGAGGATGGAAATTGGGGCTGTAAATTCCCAATTGTTCAATAAAATTTGAATTTCTGCTTTTCTCTCGAGAAGCCACAACTATCTTGTAGTGTGGTTTATGTTTTGTTCCCAGTCTTACCATTTTAATTTTTAATGCCATTTTTCTCTCCTTTCCTTATAAAATCCTGTTTTCTCTTTACTCTTTCAGTCTCCGTATCCTTGCTCCCAATTTTGACAATTTTTTCTCCATTGCTTCATATCCGCGGTCAAGATGGTATATGCGGGAAATTTCCGTCTTCCCTCTGGCTACTAAACCGGCAATCACTAATGCCGCTGAGGCTCTTAAGTCTGAAGCCATTACCGGTGCTCCGCTTAAGCTTTTCACTCCCTTCACAATGGCTGAGGCCCCCTCAAGCATAATTTCTGCTCCCATACGATTTAACTCGGCTACATGCATAAACCTATCCGGATAAATCTTTTCCGTAATTACGGAAATTCCCTCCGTAACCGTCATCAATGCCATCATCTGTGCCTGCATATCGGTAGGAAAACCTGGATAGGGTAAAGTAGTTACCTCCACGGGTTTCAATTCTTTTCTCCTCTTCACCCTTATATTTCCCTGGTCTGTATTTATTTCTACTCCAGTCTGTCGCAATTTATCTACCACTGCTCCCATATGTTCAAGGTTTGCTGATTTTAAAATTAAATCTCCCCCGGTAATTGCTCCGGCAATCATATAAGTACCTGCTTCTATGCGGTCAGGAATTACCGTATAATCTACTCCTTTAAGTTCTTTCACTCCCTCAATTTCCAGAATATGGGTGTTTATCCCTTTTATCTTCGCTCCCATTTTAAGTAAAAAATTTGCCAGGTCAACCACTTCCGGTTCACAAGCCGCATTTTCTATCAAGGTTTTTCCTTTGGCTAAAACCGCCGCCATCATTACATTCGCGGTTCCCAAAACTGAAGAACCAAATGGACCACCAAGATAAATCCGTGTCCCTTTAAGTTGTTTTGTTTTTGCTACCACATATCCATGTTCAATATTAATTTCCCCACCCAGAGCAGAGAGCCCTTTAAGATGAAGGTCAATAGGACGGTGTCCAATTACACAACCTCCCGGCATAGAAACTTCAGCCTTATGTAATTTTGCTAATAAAGGGCCTAACACACAGACAGAGGCACGCATAGTTTTTACCAGATGGTAAGGGGCGAGATATTTTCTCTGCTTTCTCCGGGGTTCAACAAAAACTGTATAGTTGCTCCACTCTGCCTTCATTCCTAAGGATTTAAGGAGCCTGATCATTGTATAAATATCCCGTAAAGGGGGAACATTTCTAATAACACATGGTTCATCCGTAAGCAGAGTAGCCGCCATAATGGGAAGGCAGGAATTTTTCGCCCCGCTAATTTCTACTTCTCCTTTTAAAACATTTCCTCCCTCAATAATAAGTTTATCCATAATTTCTGTAAAGAACCACTACCCGGTCTATTCCCGCATAATCTTTGATAAACTGAATTTTCTTAAAACCGGAAAGGGAAAAAATGTGCTTTACTTTTTCTTTCTGTCCAAAACCGATCTCCATAATCACTATCCCCTTCGCTGATAGATAGTCCGGAGAAATTTCCACTATTTTTTTAATATAATCAAGCCCGTCTTCTCCGCCATCCAAAGCAAGAGAAGGTTCAAATTTTACTTCCGGAGGAAGCTTAAGCATCTCAGAACGGGCAATGTAAGGTGGATTGGAAACAATCATCTCAAACTCTTGGTTAGGGACGGAAGCAAAAAGGTCGGAGTGTATAAATTCTATTTTCTCATCTGTTTTATTCAGGTATGCATTTTCCCGGGCAATTTTTAGAGCCAAGGGAGAAATATCGGTGGCGATTATTTTCACATTTGCGATAAACTTTGCTAAGGCGATAGCAATACATCCTGAACCTGTTCCAATCTCTAACAAATTTATTCTTTTACCATTTAAACATTTAACCATATTTATGACTGTTTCCACAAGAACTTCGGTTTCCGGACGGGGGATAAAAACTCCTGGTATGGTTTTAAAATCCAGACCATAAAATTCTCTTTTCTTTATTAGATAATGGAGAGGATATCTTTTCTGAGCACGTTTTTTCACCAGAGAGATAAATTCCTCAGCCTGTTTTTCTTCCCATTTCTCCTTTCCTTCTAAATAAATTTGCAGACGGTTTTTCCCGGAAACGAACGAAAAAATTGCCTCAGCGTTACACCGTGGATTTTCTATACGCTGTTCTTCCAAGTATTCAATTGCCCAATTTATATATTCCAAAATTGTCTTCTCCATCAATTTTTCTCGGAGTTGGCAAACTGTGCCAGTCTGTGTTTTAATTTCTCTTCTTTTTCGGCTTTAATTAAAGCCTTAACCAATTCTAGCAGGTTGCCTTCTAAGACATCCTCCAATTTATAAAGGGTGAAATTTATGCGATGGTCGGTTACCCTCCTTTGGGGAAAATTATAGGTTCTTATTTTCTCACTGCGGTCTCCTGTGCCAATGAAACTCTTGCGTGTCTGGTCTATACGGGTTTTCTGCTCTTTTAACTTCAGGTCAAGCAGTCTTGCTTTGAGAACGCGCATCGCCTTGGCACGGTTTTTTAACTGTGAACGCTCATCCTGGCAGGTAACCACAATATTCGTAGGAAGATGGGTAATTCTTACTGCAGAATCTGTAGTATTTACCGATTGTCCTCCCGGACCTGAAGAGCGGTAGACATCTATACGGATATCCTTGGGGTCTATCTCCACCTCTACATCTTCGGGTTCAGGCATCACTACCACAGAAACCGCAGAGGTATGAATTCTTCCGCCCGCTTCGGTTACCGGAACGCGCTGGACACGATGCACTCCGGATTCAAATTTAAACATCCTATATGCCTCACTTCCCTGAACAGAAAAAATGATTTCTTTAAACCCTCCCAATTCTGTAGGATGGGAATCTATATGCTCAACCCTTAAACCACAACGATTGGCAAACTTGGTATACATCCGGTAAAGTTCCGCGGCAAAAAGGGATGCCTCCTGTCCTCCAGTTCCTGCTCTTATTTCTACAATGATGTCTCTACCGGCGTGTGGGTCTTCTTCTTCAAGAAAAATTGTCTCCAGTTCCTCCTCTAAGGATTTCTTCTTCTCTGTAAGTTCTTTCCATTCTTCCTCGGCTAACTTTTTAATCTCCGCTTCCTCATCACTCTTTAAAATAGACTGTAGTTTATCCAGTTCTTCATTTATCTGTTTATACTCCCGAAAAGTAGTTAATATCTGAGAAAGTTTACCGAGTTCGCGGGAAAGATTCTGATATTTTATTTTATCATTGACTATTTCCGGCTGGCTCAGTTCTTTCTCTATTTCTAAGAGTCTGTTCTCCAGTTGTATAAATCTCTTGATAATTGCTTCCTTCATTTCTCGGTAAGCCCATATTTTTTCTGGAACTTCTCAACCTTCCCTGCCGAATCCACAAGTTTCTGTTTACCCGTAAAGAAGGGATGACATTTGCTGCAGATCTCTATGCGGATATTCTGCTTAGTAGACCTTGTGTGTATCACCTCGCCACAACTACAGGTAATCGTGGTTTCTCGGTATTCAGGATGAATCCCTTTCTTCATCTTATCTCCTTTCTTTTTAAATTTTTAAATATTTTATCAAATGAAAGGGTATTTTTCAAAATTTTTAACTAAACCTCAAAATCCTCGGTTCTTATACTCATAAGAAATTCGGCATTTGTTTTTGTCTTGGAGAGTTTGGAAATTAAAAATTGCATTGCCTCTTCAGGATTTAAGGTATGCAAGGCTTTACGGAGAATCCAGATACGTTTTAATTCCTCCGGGTCAAGGAGTAATTCTTCTCTGCGGGTTGCAGATTTACTGATATCTAATGCGGGATAAATCTTTTTCTGAAAAAGTTCCCGATTGAGTTGTATCTCCATATTCCCCGTTCCTTTAAATTCTTCAAAAATTACATCGTCCATTCTACTTCCTGTATCTACCAAAGCAGTGGCAATTATCGTAAGACTTCCTCCCTCTTCTATGCACCTTGCAGAGCCAAAAAAGCGTTTCGGTTTAATCAGGGCAGTAGCATCAATTCCTCCGGAAAGAACCCTTCCACTGTGTGGAGCTACCGTATTATAGGCCCTTGCTAAACGCGTCATGCTATCTAAAAGAATCACCACATCCCGTTTATTCTCCACTAACCGCTTTGCCTTCTCCAAGACAATTTCCGCTACCTGAATATGCCTCTCTGCTGGCTCATCAAAAGTAGAAGAAATTACCTCCGCTTTTACCAAACGCTGCATATCCGTAACCTCTTCTGGACGTTCATCAATGAGGAGGATAATCAAGATAATCTCCGGGTAGTTTTTGGTGATACTATTAGCAATCTTCTGTAGAAGAACAGTCTTACCGCTGTAGGGAGGAGCAACAATTAACCCCCTCTGTCCCATACCGATGGGAGCAAGGAGGTCAATAATGCGGGTGGAGATTTCCTCAGGAGTAGTTTCCAAAATAATTCTTTTCTGGGGGTAAAGCGGGGTTAAATTATCAAAGAATATCTGGTCTTTCCTCTCTTCAGGATTTCCAAAATTTATGGCTTCTACTTTAAGGAGAGCAAAATAGCGTTCATTTTCCTTAGGAGGTCTGATCTGTCCACTCACAATGTCACCGGTTTTTAAATCAAATTTTCTTATCTGAGAAGGAGAAATATATATATCATCCGGTGAAGGCAGATAATTGTAATTGGGACTACGCAAAAATCCAAACCCTTCGGGAAGCACCTCCAGCACTCCTTCTCCAAACATAAATCCTTCTCTTTCCGCCTGTGCCTGCAGGATTTTAAAAATGAGGTCCTGCTTTTTTAAACCACTCACTCCGTTAAGATTTAAATCCTTAGCCAATTTATTCAATTCCGATATCCTCATTTCTTTAAGTTTGGCAATTTCCAAACGTTCTTTGCCTACAGTTTCATTTAACTTTTCTTGATTATTTTTTTCCATATTTCCTCTACCTGCCTTTCTGTAAATTTTATGGTTTTAGAGTTATCCACCACAAAATCGGCAAAGGGAAGTTTTTTCCGAAAAGGAAGTTGAAAACGAATTCTTCTCCGGAAATCTTCTAAAGAAATATCCATTTTTAATCTCGTCCTTTGATAAGCCTTTTTCTGTTCTGCTTTGACCAGAACTATGTAATCAACCAATTTATCAAGTCTGCTTTCTATGAGTAGAGGAGCATCAATTGCCAGGACTTTTATTTTTTGTTTTCTGGCTTTTCGGATCCTCTCCTTTATTATCCTTATAACCTCAGGATGGATAATTTTACAGAGCAGTCTCCAACGACGAAAGTTAGCAAAAGCAATTTTTGCCAATTTTTTACGGTCTATTCCCCCATGAGAGTCAAGGATTCCTTTACCAAAACTTTTGACTAAATTTTCCCCGACGGTAGTTTTTACCCTCAGTAGACGATGAACAAGTTTATCGGCATCAATAACTTTTGCTCCGTATGCGGAAAAATAACTGGCTACCGTGCTTTTGCCTGAACCAATGTTTCCAGTAATTCCCACAATTACCATAAAACTGCCTAAAGATGTAAGAGGGAATCTGAGGTTGCCAAAACCTGATAATAAAGTCTTAAATATTTCTCTGCAGAAACTTTCCAAGAGAAGTCCGCCTCCATGGCTCGCTTTATTAAACGCATCCAGGACTTCTTATCTCTGTAGACAGAAAGGGCGCGCTTTATCGCTTCCAAGAGACTGAGGGATTCATAAGCAGTGAAGGTAAAACCGTTACCGGTATCGGAACGGGGTTCGTAATCAATAACTGTATCCGCAAGCCCCCCAGTTTTTCTCACCACGGGGATCGTTCCATATTTTAAACTAATCATCTGTCCTAAACCGCAGGGTTCAAAACGGGAGGGCATAAGAAAGATGTCCGCGGAAGCATAGATTTTTCTTGCCAACTCAGCATCAAATTTTAAGTTTATAGAAGTCTTACGGGGATATTTTACTTTAATTTTTTCAAACAACTCATGATAAACCTTATCGCCTGTTCCCAAGAGAATGAATTGTAAATCCATTTTACAGAGAGTTTCAATAATCGGTGCTAAAATATCCAGTCCTTTCTGGTCAGCCAAACGCGTAATTATCCCCAAAAGGGGTTTATCTTTATTTATTTCCAACCCTGTTTCTAACTGGAGGTATTCTTTGTTTACATATTTATTCTGGAGGGTATTAAAAGAATATTTAAAGGGAATAACTGGGTCCTTGAGCGGATTCCAGACCTCGTAATCAATACCATTAAGAATACCCCAGAGGTTTTCTTTTCGCTTGGTAAGCAATCCCTCCAGACCATAGCCAAATTCCTTAGTCTGTATCTCTTTACTGTAAGTGGGACTAACCGTGGTAATGAAATCGGAAAAGACAATCCCTCCTTTCATAATATTTACCTTTCCATAGAATTCAAGACCATCAATGTTAAATAGCGACCAATCTAATCCCAGAAGGGGAAAATGTTCTTTAGGAAAAATTCCCTGATAGGCAAGGTTGTGGATTGTAAGAATTGTTTTCGTATTTTTAAAAAATGGGTCTTCATTGAAAATTGTCTTTAAATAGACGGGAACCAAAGCAGTCTGCCAATCGTTACAGTGGATGATGTCCGGAGAAAAATTATTTTCTTTAGCAATATTGAAAATCTCTTTTGAAAAATAGGCAAATCTTTCTAAGTTATCGGGATAATCTCCTTCCGGGGTTCCATAGAGATAATCGCGGTGGAAATATTCCGGATGGTTCACAAAATAAACAATTACATTTTTCCCCAAAAATCCCCGGTTCCCATTAACTTTTATGTTTTTATAATGGGGCATAACTACCCGCACATCCACTCCCAATTTTTCCAGAGCCACCGGTAATGAACCAGCAACATCGGCGAGCCCTCCGGTTTTAGCAAATGGCTCCACTTCACTGGAAACATACAAAACCTTTAATCTTTTTGCCAACTTTCCCCCCTTTCCTTAATTGATTGTTTCCATTTCTAACCAGTTATACCCTGCTTTAAGTACCACCTCCAGAGGAATCTTCAATTCTATTACATTTTCCATCTCTTTTCTCACGATTTCTTTTAATTCCTCAAGAAAGTTTTTATGCACCTCAAAGAGAAGCTCATCGTGTATCTGGAGGATAAGGAATGCCTCCATACCCTGACCGGTAATATTCCGGTGTATATTGAGCATCGCCAATTTTATGATATCTGCTGCTGAACCCTGAACTGGGGTATTAATGGCTATCCTTTCGGAAAATTGTCTTAAAACATCCTGGGAACTGTTTATATAAGGAATATACCTTCTCCGATTGAGTAAAGTTGTGACATAACCCTTTTCTCTTGCCTCCCTGATTTTTTCTTCCACATAGGTTTTCACCTTGGGGTAACGCATAAAATAGGCTCTGATGAACTCTTCTGCCTCTTTTATATCTATATTAAGTTCTTTACTTAAACCAAAGGGACTCATTCCATAGATAATTCCAAAGTTGATTATCTTCGCCCGGGCACGCATCTGAGGGGTAATCTTATCCATCGGTAAAGAAAAAATCAAGGAGGCGGTATGGAGATGGATATCTACCCCTTTATGGAAAGCCTCTATCAGTTCCTCATCTTGGGAGAGATGCGCCAAAATTCTTAATTCTATCTGGGAGTAATCTGCGGATAAAAGAAGATGCTTACTGTCCGGAGAAGAAATTGCTTTCCTTATCTGACGCCCAATCTCTGTTTTTATGGGAATATTCTGCAGGTTAGGCTCACTTGAACTCAACCTTCCAGTCTCTGTGCTTACCTGACTGAAGGTGGTGTGGATTCTCTGCGTCTCTTGATTTATGCAGTTTAAAAGGCCCTCTACATAGGTTGATTTCAATTTGGCAAACTCCCGGTAATCAAGGATTAATTGGGGAAGGGAATGGAGTTCGGCTAATTTAAGTAAAACCTCCTCATCAGTGGATGGTCCAGTTTTCACCTTCTTTATTACCGGAAGTTTCAATTTAGTAAAGAGAATTTCTCGCATCTGTTTTGGAGAATCAAGGTTAAATTCTCTTTCAGAAATCTGAAAAATTTCCTTTTTTATTCTTCCTATCTCTCTCTCTAAATCTTCAGCAATGCCTTTTAAAAATTTGACATCTATGTATACTCCTTTCTTCTCCATTTCCCATAATACATCTACAAGAGGCAATTCTAATTGAGTATATAAATCTATGAGCCCTTTTTCTCTTAGTTCGGTTTCCAACAGAGTAAACAACCTAAAAATAATTTTTACCGCTTCTTGATTATAAACCTCTTCTGATTCTGAAAAAAGAGGTAAGGTATCTAAGTATTCCAGAGCAAGGTCAGAGAGAGTATAACCCATTGCCGAAGGATTCAAAAGATAACCGGCAAGCATAACATCAAATATATAACCCTTGAGTGAAAGACCGTTTTTATCAAATACATTCTTTATATGTTTTAAATCGTAACAAACTTTTACTGTAGATTCGGCAGAAAAAATGCGCTCAATCTCTTCTTTTTTAATCCCCGGTTCTCCTTGATTGAGGGGTAAAAAAAATACCCTCCCTCCAGAGTAAATATAGATACCCTTTAATAGAAGGTCTTTATCGGCACTTAAAACAAAAGAAAATTTCTTTTCTTTTTTGATTAAATCCTCAAGCAGAGCATATTCTTTCTGGGTATTAATTTTCTCAATTTCAACTTTAAAATCACGGGTTTCTTCTCGGGATAATTCCCGAAGTAAATTCTTGAATTCTAATTCCTTGAAGAGGCGAAAAAGCTTACTTTTATTGGGCGGTTTTATCCTCAAATCATCAAGGTTAATCTCTAAAGGGAGGTCTCTATTTAAAAAAGCAAGTTTTTTATTTAGAGAAATTTTTTCCTTCTCCTTCTCTATGGTCTGTCGTAAGTTTTCTTTTTCTATCTCTTCAGTATGGGAAAGCAAATTATCTATAGAATGAAAGCGGGCTAAGAGCTGTTTTGCAGTCTTTTCACCAATCCCGGCAATACCCGGGATGTTATCCGTATCATCTCCCATTAAAGCAAGGAGATCAGGGATAAAATTTGGGCTCATTCCGAATCTTTCCCGCACAGATTTAGAGTTGTAGACAGGGCTATATTTATGATAAGGATTATAAACAAAAACATTCTCTTCCACCAATTGTAATACATCCTTATCCGCAGTAACTAAGTAGATAAGTAGATGCTGACTTTTTAAGCTCTCCACCATCGTCGCCATAACATCGTCTGCTTCGTATCCCTCCTGTTCAAAAACAGGAATATTGTATGCCTGCACAATTTCCTTGATTATTTCTAACTGCTCTTGAAGGTCTTTAGGCATAGGTGGTCTTTTTATTTTGTATTCTTCAAATAATCTATGTCTGAAGGTAGGACCCTTCATATCAAAGGCAACCGCTAAATAATCTGGCTTCTCCTCACGGATTATTTTATTGAGCATATTCACAAAACCATAAATGGCATTTGTAGGCATCCCTTTAGAATTGGAGAGTCCTTTTATAGCATAATAGGCGCGATAGCAAAAAGAGTTTCCATCAAGGATAAATAATTTTTTTCTTCCTGTGGATGAGCCCATGAGATTGAAAATTAAATGGAATTACGGGTTGAACCTATTGAGATTTTTCCGGTTGCTGAGGAATGAGTTCAAGGATTTTCTCAAATTCCTCTTTTGCCAGCCCATACTCTCCCTGTCGGTAGTAGTTCATTGCCTGTTCGTAATGAAGAGAGATATTTATCTCTCGCGTTTTGGCAAAAACATCCTGATACATCTGAGCCACTTCTGGGTCATCGGGTAAAAGTTCGTGTGCTTCCTGGAAAAGTGGTAATGCCCTCAGGTAATCTTTACGGTTATAAAAAACCATTGCCTCTTGATAAAGTTTTTTAGCCTTAACAATACGCACTTCTTTTTCCTTTTCCATCTGTATAGCCAGTTCCTGGGAAAGTAATTTTGCCTCTAATTCTTTTGCTTTGTCTGGAGCATACTGCCACATTTTCTCCCAGCATTTCTGGGTCCAGAGGTCATCTTTACTCCCCAATTCAATCCTCCGTGACCAATGGACTACCGCTTTATCATACATCTTTCTTGTTTCATAAAAAAAAGCAAGATTGGAATGTGCCTCGGCAAAATTGGGATTTATAGAGATGGCTTTAAGATAAGCGGATTCTGCCTTCTCCGGATAGCCTTTAATTTCATAAATTATTCCCATATCATTATAGGCAACCGCATAGTATGGGTCAAGGGAAATTGCTTTCTGGTAGAAAACTAAGGCGGTATCTATATCTCCGCTCTGCTGTGCGGTGTAACCCCGATTGCGATACTCTATTGCCTCTTGCTTAAAAGTTTGGGTATAACCAGGATAGGTCCAAAATCCAAAAACTAAAATCCAAAATAAGAAATTAAATTTTTTTAAACCACATTTTTGAATTTTTAATCCCTTCCTACTCATTACTATTTTATGGAAAATGTAGAACAATGGGTTCTTCTTCCTGGGTCTCCTGGATAAATCTTTCCTTTTCTGTTTTGGATAAAATCTCTGTATTCTCTTTATCTATGGGATTAAACTTAAGTAAGTAGTCTATTTTTTCCATGACCAATCCGAAATTGCCCTCTAAGAGCGCCCTCCTTCCCTCCTGATAAGCCCTTTCAACCTCATTAACTACAAAATTTTCTTCCCCGGTTAGCGGAGGCGTTTTCTCCGGCTTTACGGGATTGTCATCGTAACTGGGGGAAGAGGTTAATTCCTTCCTTTCAGAAGAATTTGAGGAAATTTCCACCTCCCAATGTTCTAACAATGCCCTTGCCTTTTTATACCAGGGGTCGTTCTTTTTACCCCGTTTGAGCCTTTCTTTTAAATAAAAAATTGCCTTTTCTCTTTCTCCCAAATCATTATAGAGAAGAGCAAGATTCATATAGGGAGCAGGGTAATGGGGGTTAAGGTTTATTGCCTCTAAGTACTCTTTAATCGCCAATTCTTTTAATCCCCGTATTTCATAAATTACTCCCAGATCATTATGGGAAATAGGATTATCTGGGGCAAGAAGAATTGCTTTTTTAAAGAATTGATATGCTTTATCCCAATCGCCTTCTTGATAAGCGCTGTAGGCTATTTTCCGATAATTCTTTACCTCTTCAGAAAACAATCTCTCCTCGGCAAAAAGAGGAATGGTTAAAAGAAAAGATATTGAGAGAAGAATATTTAAGATGATACACTTCCATTTTCCCATTTTCTGGGGAAAATCTTAACATAAACCTGATTTAGTTGTCAAGTAATTTATCTTATTTTAAGCGAAGGAACAGGACTTCCGCTTACATTAACCACAAAGGAGTCTACTGCACTCAATCCCGCACTATCTTTTACGGTTAAAACCACATTATATATTCCGGGCTGGGTATAGCTATGTTTTACCTTTACTCCCTCTACCTTTGTGCCATCCCCAAAATCCCAGAAGTAACTCAAGACATCGCCATCAGGGTCAAGGGAAGCAGAAGCATCAAAGATATTTTCCACCCCCACACAGCAGACAAGGTTTTCTCCGGCATCGGCAAC
>JAMWCM010000022.1 GCA_023818355.1 Candidatus Omnitrophota bacterium | reverse complement strand
TCCTTAGGCTGACGGATATTGGCGGTAAAGTATCCTACTTCTCCTGCAGAGAGTTCCTCTACGCTCAGTGGGCGTGGTTGAAAAATCCCCACCTCCTGAACCTCATAAACCTTACCCGTTCCCATAAACAATATCATCATCCCTTTTTTAATATAACCATTCACCACCCGCACATAGACAATCACCCCTTTATAGTTATCAAAAACTGAGTCAAAGATTAAAGCCTGTAAAGGAGAGTTGCGGTCTCCCTGAGGAGGGGGAATTTCTTTCACCACCCGCTCAAGAATCTCCTCTACCCCAATCCCTTCTTTTGCGGAAGCAAAGGTGATGGGCTCTGTTCTTAGATTTAAGATATTACGAATCTGTTGCATTACCTTTTCCGGCTGGGCATTGGAGAGGTCAATTTTATTAATTACGGGGATTATTTTTAAACGGTGCTCTAAGGCAAGATAGAGATTTGCCACTGTCTGTGCCTCCACTCCCTGTGCGGCATCCACTACTAAAACTGCTCCCTCACAGGCGGAAAGACTCTTCGCTACCTCAAAAGAAAAATCTACATGTCCGGGGGTATCCAGGAGATTCAGGCAGTATTTCTTACCATCCTCTGCCCGATAATCAATCCTTACTGCTGAAGCCTTAATGGTAATCCCCCGCTCCTGTTCTAAGTCCATATCATCAAGCATCTGATTGTGAAACTCCCTTTCATTGATTGCTCCCGTATAGAGTAAGAATCTATCTGCCAGAGTAGATTTTCCATGGTCAATATGGGCAATGATACAGAAGTTCCTGATGAGAGAAATATCCATTTCTCTTTATAATGATAAAGCGAATTCTTTCCCAAAACTCAGAAGATTCTCGGCAAATCTCTGGGTATGGGCTTCCGCATAGATACGCAAGATGGGCTCAGTTCCGGAAAGACGGAATAAAAGCCAGCTCTCATCCGCAAGAATAAACTTTACCCCGTCAAAATCTTTTATCTTTATAACCTTCTTATTGAGTATATTCTCAAAAGGTCTCGCTTTAAGTTTTATAAACAACTCTCTCTTCAATTCTTCAGGATAAGGGATATCCTCGCGTAGATAATAAAATCTTCCGAATTCTTTCTCCATCTCCTCCATTATTTCTAAGATTGATTTATTTCGGTAAGCCATCATTTCCAGAACAAGCAAACCGGTAAGCATACCATCTCTTTCCGGGATATAATTTTTCACTCCAATCCCGCCCGATTCCTCTCCGCCGGCTAAAATATCTTCTTCGCGCATAAGTCTAACAATATATTTAAATCCCACAGGGGTCTCGTATAACTTCAGATTATATTTCTGGGCAATCTTATCTAAGAGTGTGGTATTGGAAATGGTCTTAACAATTGCCCCGCGCCATTTTCTATCTTCCAGAAAATGTAAAATTATCAGCGAGAGTATCTGTCCGGCATTGATGATTTTTCCATCCGGACGCACACAACTAACCCGGTCAGCATCCCCATCATTTACAATTGCCAAGTCAAAATTTCCCTTCTTCATCATTGCCACCACTTCCTGCATATTCCTGGGGATAGGTTCAGGGTTTATCCCCCCAAAGAGGGGATTGTGTTCATTATGGAGAATGGTGAGCTTACATTTTGTCCCTTTGAGAATACGGGGAATAAAGTTATCTCCTGTCCCATACATCACATCTACAAGTATCTTATAGCTCCTCCGGTTAAAGAGGGAGAGATTGAGGTAATGGCGTAAGAATCTTATATATTCTTCGGAAGGGTCAATTATCTCTATTAACTTTCGCTCTATTGCTTCCTCAAAGGAGATTTGTTTAATCTTTTGTTTGCCAATCAGGGATTCAATCTCTTCCGTAACTTCAGGCTCAGCCGGCCCAGCATAATCCATTTTTATCTTTATGCCGTTATACCGTGGCGGATTGTGGCTGGCAGTAACTATTACTCCCCCGGATAATCTTTTCTTCTTGATCACAAAACAGACCATCGGTGTGGGAGCAGGGTATTTGATAAGATAAACCTTGACTCCATTTCCGGCAAGCACTCCGGCAACTACCTGTGCATATTCATCGGAAAGAAAACGCATATCATAACCCACCACCATTTCTAATTTCTGGCTACGGGTTACTCTCTTAAAGTAATCAGCGATTGCCTGAGAAACTTTTCTTACATTCTCAAAAGTGAAATCTTCAGAAATAACTGCCCTCCATCCATCGGTTCCAAACTTAACCATCGTTCATCTCCTTTGATCTATCACCAGACCGTAAATTCTACCCACATCCTCCATAGTTACAATTCCCCGGAGTTTCCCTTCATCAACTACCGGAATGGCTCTTAAAGCGGAACTTTCCAATTTCATATGCACATCGTATAGAGAGTGGTCAAGCCTAACCACCGGAAATTCCCGCCGCATAATTTCAGAAGCGGTTACATTTCTCTCTTTCTGGTGTAAAGCACAGATTATTTCTCCCCGGGGTAGAAAGCCGACTAAATTTTCTCCTTCCACCACCGGAAAATCCTCCTGATGGGTATGAAAAATCAAACCCAATATCTCATTGATGGTTGTCTGGGGAGAGATGGAAATAAAATTGGGGTTTAAAATATCCCGCACAAAAAAGCGTTTCAAGACCATCCGCAGGTCTACCTGGGCTCCCTCCTGGGAAGCAGCGAAATAGACAAAGAAAGCAATGACAATTAGAAGAAGGTGGTTGTATCTAATCCCAAAAAAGATAAACAAAATGGCAAAGAGATGTCCTAACTGCACGGCAATATGGGTTGCTTTTTTATAATTCATCCTCTGAGCTAAAAAAGCACGCAAGATTCTTCCCCCATCCATAGGAAAGGCGGGTAAAAGATTGAAAAATGCTAAGAGGGGATTAATCCAGAAGGCATAGGCGAAAGTTCTTGCCCAGGTATCTAAGGAAGGATGGAAAAAATCCTCCGGTCCTAAGAGAGTATATAAAGGATAGAAGAAAATTAAGGCGAAAATAATATTGAAAAGTGGGCCGGAGATAGCCACAATAAACTCTTCCTTAGGATTGTCCGGCATCTTGCGCAAGGAAGCCATTCCCCCGATAGGTAAGAGGATAATCTGCTCCACCCTGATGCCAAATCTCTTCGCCTGCAGGCTATGCATAAGTTCATGTATGGTTACACAAAAAAAGACAAAGAAAATAATAAAAACTCCCCGTAAGCCATAATGAAAACCAAAAATGAGCGGGAGGAGAAGAAAAGTAATATGAATATCAATATTTATCCCCCAGATTTTGAAGAGGTGGACTGAACCCTTCATTATAAAAATAAATTATTTTCTATTTCTCTTCTCTCTTTATCAGAAATTGGTCCAATAAGTGCAAGGTTAAGGTCACTGGTTTTAAAAAGGGAATTTGCCAGAAGTTGAATATCCTCTATTTTTGTCTTATTAAGTTCATCAAGAATTTCCTGTGGCAAATAAATCTTATCCAACATAGTTACATTTTCTCCCAACCAGAGCATATGGTCCATAGTTTCTTCCAGAGACAGTAGGAACTGTCCGGTAAAATATTCTTTGGCTCGTCTGAATTCGCTCTTTTTGACGGGGTTTTTCTTAATTTTTCTCAACTCCTCAATAATCACCTTGATTGCCTCAATCACCTTTTTATGCTCAACCCCGGCATTGATAATAAAAGCCCCTGTATCTTGAAATTTCTTCAAATGTGTCCCAATCTCATAAGCCAAGCCTCTCTTCTCCCTCACCTCCTCAAAAAGTCTTGAGGACATGTTTGCTCCCAGAATAATGTGCAGTAAAGCGAGGGCATATCTATCCTTATGTTCACGGGATAAACCATGCACTCCTAAGGAAATGTGGGTCTGTTCGGTATCTTTCTCCATAAAATTTGTCTGAACCTTAGTCTGTTTGATTTCTACTTTATTAAAGGATAACCTCTCCCCTCTTCTCAGAGAAGAAAAATATTTTTTTGCCAGTGAAACCAATTTCTCCCTATCTATGGCTCCACAGGCAATCACATTTATATGTTGCGGTTGATAGAAACTATCCCGATAAGCAACAATCTCTTCTCTCTGTATACGGGAAACGGATTCCACTGTCCCACACAAAAATCTTCCTAAGGGATGCTTTGGCCAGAGGAGCTGATTGAGAAGTTCATGCACATAGTGCATCGGTAAATCCAGATACATCTTTATTTCCTCCAAAATAATTTTTCTTTCCTTCTCCAAGTCCTCTCCATCTAAACGGGCATTGAGCACGATATCGGAAAGAACATCCAGAGAAAGTTCTAAATAACCTGCAGGTATTTTTACAAAATAGCAGGTAAATTCCTCAGCAGTAAAAGCATTGAGCATCCCTCCCACTCCCTCAATAGCCTCTTTAATCTTCCGTGCACTCCGTCTTTTTGTCCCCCGAAAAACAAGATGTTCCAAGAAATGGGAGACTCCAGAGAGCTTTTCTGTTTCGTATCTTCCTCCCGCATTAATCCAAATACCCAAAGATACCGATTCCCTATTGGGCATACGAAGGCAGGCAATCTTCAAACCGTTATCGAGTTCTACTTTTTTATAAGACATTTCTTAGTTAAATTCAAAAATCAAAATCACAGATTAAAATACAAAATTTATTAAACACTAAATTGAATATCTAAATTCCTAACCCAACAGTTTGGAACATTGGGATTTCGGATTTTAAAACTTTGCATTGTCATTTTGATATTTGATTTTTGATATTTGAATTATAGTCAAGATAGCCCTGTAAGATTATCTGAGCAGAAAGTTTATCAATAACCTTTTTCCTTTTCTTCCGGCTGACCTCCGCCTTCACCAAAATCTTTTCTGCTTCAGAAGTGGTTAAATGCTCATCCCAGATTTCTAAGGGTAAGTTTATTCTTTCTTTTAATCTCTCCACAAAATCAGATACCGGAGAAATTCTCTTTATCTTACCAGTTCTATCCCGGGGAATTCCCACCACTATTTTCTTTATTCCATACTTTTTTATCAACTCTTCTAAATGCACAAAGAGGTCATTATTATTTTCCCAGGTATCCAGACCCTGAGCAATAATTCCCAGAGCATCCGTAATCGCCAGCCCAATGCGTTTTTCCCCAAAATCTATCCCTAAGATTCTTTCCTCTTTCATAACCATTAAAGGTATTTTTTAAATTTTTTATTTCTTTCTAACTCCTTAACCAGATTCTTTAATTCTTGTGACTTCTGCTTAGGATAAACTAAGGTCACTTGGGGAGTATGCACGATGGTCATATTCTCCAACCCCAGGGTAGCAAGGAGATGATTATTTTGTTCATTAATAATAATAGAATTTTGAGTTTTATGCAAGAAATTTTCTCCTAAACTTACATTGCTCTCTTTATCTTGCTTAAAAATCCCCGCTACGGATTCCCAGCTACCCATATCCCTCCAGGAAAAATCTGCCTTGAGCATATACAGCGAACTTGATTTCTCCATAACTGCCTTATCTATAGAAAGGGAGGGAATCCTTTGATAAATCTGCTTCAGGGTTAAATGAAAATCTCTCTCTGACCCGGTTTTTAATAAAGGCATAAATTTTTTATATACCTCCGGAACAAACTCCTCTATCTCGGTGAGGATTTTTTCTGCTTTAAAAATAAAGACCCCTGTATTCCAGAAAAAATGTTCATTTTTAAACATCCCCTTTGCTTTCTCTAAATCAGGCTTTTCAATAAATCTTTCCACTTTATAAATTTTTGATTTTTGATATTTGATATTTGATATTTTTATATATCCATATTCCGTAGCCGGATAATCAGGCTTTATCCCTAAGGTAACTATCCCATTATGTTCCTCCAGAAAATCACTGGCTTGCTGGAGAGCAGACAAAAATTTATCCCGGGGTTCAAGGAATTGGTCAGAAGGAAAAACAAAAATCTTTGCCTGAGGATTTCTCTCTTTTATGAAAATTGTTCCCGAAAGAATTGCCGGAAGTGTGTTTTTCCCAAATGGCTCAAGGATAAAGTTTTCCTCAGGTAATATGGCAATCTGTTTTCTTACCAGTTTCTCCTGTCCGGTTAAAGTAACAACGAAAATATTCTCCAGAGAAAAAAAATTCTTCAGACGCATAAATGTCTTCGCTAATAGAGACTTTTTAGAACGAAAAAAAAGGGTATGTTTGGGAGAAATCTCTTTAGACTTTGGCCAGAGACGAATCCCTTTACCACCGGCAAGAATTAAGGCATAACTGAAAGCATTGTTCATCCCCAAAGTTTGCTCACAAAAAGACCTACTTTTTTTACCAGCTCCGCTTTATTTATATTTTTTTCGATTACCTCCACAATTGCACTCCCCACCACAACCCCATCACTGAATTTTAAAATTTCTTTTATCTGTTCTGGATGCGCTATCCCGAATCCTACACATACCGGCTTGGAGGTCATCTTTTTAATCTTTAAAACCTCCCCCTTTAATCCTTCAGGAAGTTTTTCCCTTACGCCGGTTACTCCGGTCAAAGAGACATAATAGATAAAACCTGTAGAAGCCTTGACAATTTTTTTCAATCTTTCTTGGGTAGAGGTGGGAGCGGATAAAAAAATAGTCGCAAAATCGTTGTTTCTGGAAACCTCTATCAAACTATTTGCCTCCTCAGGAATAAGGTCGGGAACAATAACTCCATCTATCCCTTTCTCTTTTGCCTCTCTTACAAACCTCTCTATCCCATAATGAAAAATGAGATTTAGATAGCTCATTAAAACCAGGGGAATTTCTGTTTTCTTGCGCAATTGCTTGACTAAATTAAAAATATCCTTTAACTCTATTCTGTTTTTTAAAGCCCGCAAACCTGCCTTCTGAATGGTTGGCCCATCAGCAATGGGGTCAGAAAAAGGAACCCCCAATTCCATAATGTCTACCCCTTGCCTTTCCAATTCCAAGACTAAATCAAAGGTTATTTTTAAATCTGGGTCCCCGGCCATAACATAGGCAATAAATGCCTTCTTATTTAATTTGCGCAGTTCTCCAAATTTCTCTTTAATCCTGTTCATTTTGCATTTTGATTTTTGATATTTGCATTATTTTAGACACCAGTTCCACATCCTTATCTCCCCTTCCGGAGAGACAGATCACGATGATTCTCTCTTTGGCTAACCTCGGAGCCAATTTTGAAGCATAATATATAGCATGCGCAGGCTCTAAAGCAGGAATTATTCCCTCGGTTTCGGAAAGCAATTTGAAACCCTCCAGAGCCTCTCTGTCCGTAACCGCAACATATTCTGCACGCCCAATCTTTTTATAATAGGCATGCTCCGGTCCCACTCCCGGATAATCCAAGCCTGCAGAAACTGAATGCGCCAATTTTATCTGTCCAGATTCTTCCTGAAGGAAAAAACTTTTACTCCCATGGAAAATTCCCACCTCTCCTTTTTCTAAGGTTGCGGCATGCTTGCCTGAAGAAAGTCCTAATCCTCCGGCTTCCACCCCTACAAATTTTACCTCTCTATATTTAAAGAAAGGGTGAAAAAGTCCTATGGAGTTACTTCCTCCTCCTACACAGGCAAGCAAGTAATCGGGAAGCCTGCCTTCTTTTTCCAGAATCTGTTTTTTAGTCTCTCTGCCAATTACAGACTGGAAATCCCTCACCAGCATCGGGAAAGGATGCGGACCCACTACCGAACCTAAACAGTAATGGGTATTTCTTACATTGGTTACCCAATCTCTCAAGGCTTCATTGATGGCATCTTTTAAGGTTTTACTCCCGGTTCCTACTGACTTTACCTCTGCACCCAAAAGTTTCATCCGGAAAACATTCAATGCCTGCCTTTTAATATCTTCCTCTCCCATATAAATTACACATTCTAAGCCAAAGAGACTGGCCACCGTAGCCACCGCTACTCCATGCTGGCCGGCACCGGTCTCTGCAATAATTCTTTTTTTCCCCATTCTTAAGGTCAGCAGCGCCTGACCCAAAGTATTATTTATCTTATGTGCTCCCGTATGCAAGAGGTCTTCGCGTTTAAGATAAATCTTTGCCCCCTTTAAAAATTTTGTGAGATTTTTGGCAAAATATAAGGGGGTAGGACGACCCGCATACTCACCAAGGTAATAGCCCAATTCCTCCTGAAACCCTTTATCCTTCTGGGCTTTTTTATACTCTCTCACCAATTCTTCCAGAGCAAACATAAGGGTCTCGGGAACAAAACTCCCCCCGAAGTCTCCAAAATAACCTTTTTTATCCGGTAACATCTTCCTCAAATCTTACCTTTTACAGCGCATAGATTTTATCTGCTCAAGATAGATTTTCCTCACTTCATTAAAGAAACCGATGTATTCCGGTGTCCGATAGTCGGGATAGGTGGTATCAAAATAGTGGAAAGAACCCGCCTTAAAATATAAATTTACCTCCGCATATATCCCTTTCTTCAAATAAATCCGATGATAATAATCTTTAGTAGTAGCCAGCACAAGTTTAGCATCAGTAATATAACCGGGGTCTAAGTTAATCTGACGCTTACCACTGATGGAAAATTTTTTCTCTAATCTCCGGGTAAAAATCTTTATCTCGGCTATTTTATCAGGTTTAATGAGTTTTTTAAAAGAAAGGAACTTTCGCTTTAAATCCTTCCCCATCTCTTTTTCATAATAATCGGTTTTATCAAAAGCAAAGACATTACTTTCTAAGTCTGTTTCCCCAAATTTTTTCTCTAAACTATACTTCGCCTTATCAAAGAATTCCACTTCACCGGCAATCATTCCCAATATCAATTTCCCTAACTTCGGAGAACCCAATTTCCCCATAGGACAGACAAAATCATAGCATAGGACAGAAGAAATTGCAAGGAATTAAGGAAAGGCTTTTACCGATTGGATAAATTTCTCCAACAAAACTTTGTCTTTTTTACCGGGTGATTTTTCTAATCCGCTGGAGACATCCACCGCATAGGGCTTGACTTTCTCAATTGCCCCCTTTACATTTTGCGGATTTAAACCCCCTGAGAGAATCAAGGGACGATTTCTGAGAATTTTCTTGGCTTTAATTGCTAAGTCCCAATCAAAGGTTTTCCCTGTCCCTCCATAAACGGTGGGACTAAAAGCATCCAGTAGATATGCATCTACATCATAGCGAAGAAGAACTTGCAAATCCCTCTCATCCTTTATTCTGAAAGCTTTAATTACCTTTACGCGCGTTCTAAATTCTTGACAAAATTTAGGACTTTCTTCCCCATGTAACTGCAGAGCATTTAATTTGCACAACTCTATAATCTGTTTTATCTTTTCTGCCTCCTCATTTACAAAGACTCCCACAGAAAAAATAAAAGGCGGTAATTTAATTATTATTTCTTGAGCCTTTTCAGGACTGATTTTGCGTGGACTTTTGGCAAAGACAAATCCCAAGGCATGCGCACCCAAGTTTACGGCAATCTGTGCATCTTCTGCATTGGTTATACCACAAATTTTAATACGGACCATTTGTTCTCTTTAGAATCTACTAACTCACTAAATCAGTATCCCATAACCTCCTTAACTTTCGCCCCAATATCTTCTGCGCTCATAAATGCCTCGCCAATCAAAACCGCATTTATGCCTAAACTCCTTAGATACATTACATCCTCATAAGAATTTATTCCACTCTCCGAAACCACAATTTTATCCTCGGGGATATAGCGTTTAAGAGAAACAGTGGTCTCTAAATTTACTTCAAAGGTATAGAGATTGCGATTATTTATGCCAATCACCTCTATTGAAGAAATCGCCAAGACCTTTTCTAAATCCTCTTGAGAATGCACCTCAACCATGGGAACAAGATTTAAATTTTCTGCAGTCTTAACAAAATTTTCCAACTCTTCCTCAGCAAGTAAACTGGCAATCAAGAGTAGAGCGTCAGCACCATAATAAAGAGACTCATAGATTTGGTAAGGGTCAATGATAAAATCTTTTCTCAAGAGGGGAAGAGAAACCACCTCTTTTATTTTTTTTATATATCCGATATCACCACCAAAAAACTTATCCTCGGTAAGCACAGAGAGGGCACAGGCTCCCGAGAGTTCAAATACCCTGGCAATCTCTAAGGGTTCAAAATCAATCCGTAAGATACCTTTGGAGGGAGAAGATTTCTTTAGTTCAGCAATGAGGTTAATCCTGTGGGGTTGGGAAATCGCAGCTTTAAAATCACGCACAGGGATTCCTTTATCTATCTCTTCAATAATTTTTTCTTGCGGAAGCGTAGTTTTTCTTGCTTCTATCTCTTTCCGTTTATGCTCAATAATCTGACTCAATATATTTACCATCCCTATAACTATGATGATAAATTACCCATAGTGTTTGGAATCTGGTGATTGGTTATTTCCGCAAATTATTTATGACAAAGTTCACCCAGAAGTTCCAGTTTCTCTTTTGCCTTCCCACTATCAATAACCTCGCGTGCTAAATCAATCCCTTCCTGAATACCCTTTACTTTATCCGCAGCATAGAATCCACAGCCCGCATTCAAGACGACAATATCGTAATGTGGACCCTTTTCCCCTTCTAATATTTGTAAAGCAATTCTTTTATTTGTCTCTAAATCCTCGGTCTTTATCTGCTCAAGGGTTGATTTCCTAATCCCAAAGTCTTCCGGAGATATTTTATATTCCTTTATTTTTTTACCATCCCACTCCCAGATAAGGGTCTCGGTGGTGGTAGAAACCTCATCTAAACCATCAAGGCCATGAACCACCAGGCTGTGTTTAGAGCCCAAATTCCCTAATACCTGGCAAATACTTCTTCCTAAATTCTTATCATAAATTCCTAAAAGTTGATGGGTTGCTCCCGCAGGATTAGTTAAAGGACCTAAGAGATTAAAGATGGTTCTTATTCCCATTTCCCGGCGCACCGGTGTAGCGTATTTCATTGCCGGATGTAATCTGGGAGCGAAGAGAAATCCTATGCCGACTTCTCTTAAACATCTCTCAATAACTTCGGGAGCAACTTCAATATTTATCCCCAATGCCTCCATTAAATCCGCACTCCCGCATCTACTGGAAACCGAACGATTGCCATGTTTGGCAACCGTTACCCCTCCCCCGGCAATCACCAGCGCAGAAACAGTGGAAATATTAAAGGTATGCAAACCATCTCCCCCGGTTCCACAGGCATCAAAAATGACTGCGGAATCAACTTTAATCCGGACTACATATTTACGCATCACCTCTGCCGCTGCCGTAATCTCCTCTATGGTTTCTCCCTTCATTCTCAGGGCAGTAAGAAAGGAGGCTATCTGGCCAGGAAGTGCCTCACCGGTCATTATCTCTTCCATTGCCTTAGTCATCTCCTCAGGGGTGAGGTCTTTTTTCTCCACTAATTTTGCAATTGCTTCTTTAATCATCTCTTCAAGAGCCTTTTTAAGTATTATATATTCTCATCTCTTTGGTTTCGTCAGATAATTGTTGTGCCCAGGTTTCAAGATAGTGCCTATGGAGTTTTTCTTTATAGCGCAAAACAATATTTTCTGCATCAGTAAATCTTGTGGGCGACCGGAAATAATTTTCAAAAGAATCAAATCTTCAGGTGTAGGAAAGAATGCCTTTACATTACGCTTAAATGCCTCTTTCTCTTTGAATCCTTCTTTCTTGGCTTTTTTAAAAAATCAGAGATGTTATCTGTCCAGCTGAATATCAATATCTACATCTCCGGTAACCCTCGGCTCCCCTGAGATACCTCCAGCAATACCACCGATGATAATATATTCAAATTTTTCCTCGTTTAGAAAATCAACCACTTTTTTATAAACATCTTCTAATAGAATCTCCATAACCTCTTCCTCAAACTATCCTTAAGACAGATAGGGTTATCTTTCAGGAAATCCTTACACCATTCCCAGATAAGCTTAGATGAAAGTAAACTCTCTTCAAGCCTTATCGCCTTTCTCATGGATAGATTTCTAAGCCACTGCCTCTTCCTTTTTCCAACCAGGCAAATCGCTTTTTATCCAGAAGACCTTTGTTATTCATTTCACCACCTCAGCCGTAATTATAACATACCTATATAAAATTTCCTATTTAAAAATTGATAGAGGAATCTATGAAAAATATTACCTCTGCCAATAAATGGCAAGCTCTTCTATAGAATAGGGGGAATGGGTAGGGAAAAATGGCTGGATTTTTTGTTTAAGCAAAGGTTTATCTTTAATTAAACGTTGAATCTCTTCTAATATAGGCTTCCGATTAGATTGAGCATAATCTTTAGTAGCAATTAATAACTGCTGATAGCCTTCTCTCTGAGCTAAATTAACTAACTCTGCCAAAATTTTTTCTGTAAATTCTCGAGGATTAAGCCTCAAAACAAGACTCTCCTTTGGCTCAATGCCAACAATGATTAAGCTTTTTTTGCCATTAATATCATGAGTCAAAGTATGAACCGCTCCTTCTATTCCATAATCGGTAATAATTCTTAAAGGTGTGAAATTGGGATTTAGTAACTCCTCGGGATAATTTGCAGTGCAATTTTCTCCAAAATATCCATAGAAATAATCTAATTCTGTCTTTGCCGGGATGACTTTGATTTTTTCTACGGCCTTACCTTCTCTTGTCAAAAATTTTGCTCCCAATTCTTCTAATCTTTGCATTTCTACTGCCCAATGGATAACGGACCTTAAGGTATTGGTTGCTTGTGGTTTTATCTCGTTAAATATCTCAATTAGGGATGTAATAAGTTCATAATATTCTTGAGCAGATAAGGTATTTGTAGAAGTTGCGATTTTATCTTTTAACTCAATCGCCTCATCAATATTTGCTTTGATATTCAAATCGGTCATATACAACCTGAGAATTTCCAATTTTCCCAACTCTCGCATACCTCCCACTGATGGGGGGGTATCTCCTTCTGTAAACAAATCAAAAATCTCTTCTAAAGCTTTTGGCCTACTAAACTTAATCTCCTTTAGTAACTGCTCTGCTCTTTCTTTAATTCTTTTCGGATCTTTATTTTTTATTCCTTCTTGAATTACCGAATCTTTAGAAAGTATGTCGATTATTTTCCACAGTTCTTTTTTATCTTTAGGTACTCTTTTTTCTTCTAAAAATCTCTTATAGAAAAATGAAATTACATTGCTAATATAAGTCTCAGGCAAAGTAGTAACTATTTCTTTTAATTTATTGAGCCTTTTTTCTAAGTATTCTTTTTCTTCATCGGTCAATGTCCCAGTTATCTCTGAGAGATTCAAATTCAATGTAAAACCTGTTTTTAGATTTGGGGTAGGGATTTCCTTATCTTTAAATCCCAACAGGATATCCCGATATTTGTCTCGGGTTAAGTTAGTTGAACCAATAACCATAAAATTTATTTCTTCAATAAGTTCTGGAGATAAGCCTGGGTCTTTAATTTTAATTCCATTGCTCTGATTATTAAAATAGCGCTCGAAGTTTGCCTTTAATTCTTCTTTCTTCTCTCTAGTAGGAGCTCCTTTATATGCCTCATATAAAGCTTCTAAATAATTTGAGGTCTCGAAGAACTGGAAATAACCTATCACGGTTTCAATCTCTTGATGAATATTCCCTGGGGTAAGGAGATTAAAGAAAGAGGTATTGTTTTTAAAATTTTTCCCAGATATTCTGATAAATTTCATAACCAGGTCAAAAAATTTCCCCCCCCGCAGAATATCTTTTAAATTAAAACCACGATTAATTAATTTACGAAAAGTCTCAAATATCTCATTAGCACTAAATTGGTCTCGATAAAATTCCATAGCGGTGTTGAAAATCAAATCAAAATTATAAGGCTTTAATTTCTCTGCCAAAAAATCCATACTGAAAATTCTGAAAATCTCGTTGCCCCTAAGACCTTCTAATGACTTTACCGATTTAGCGTAGTCTATTAATCTTCGACTCACAGGATCAATGCTTTTTAGATCCAAGATTCGATATCGGGCCAGATTTGTAAGCGTGGAAAAAAGCTCATCTGCAGAAAACCCTTCTTGAATAGTAGCTTTTCCCAATCCAACCAATTGTTTTCCTACCTCCATATAATTGTTTTTATCTAATATCCCCATTTGGGCAAAGGCCGGAAAAACTTCCCTAAACAATGCATCCTCATCTCCTAATTCCTCCTGAGAAAAGATGCCCAAGTCTATAAGATCCTCCATTACTTGATAAAAATTAATATTATGCAAAATTTTTGCTTCTATAGCAGAATTAAGTAGATGGGGCAGTAAGGTGCTTACATTAAAATCTTCCTTATGCATAAGTTTCATTATATTAGTTGTTCTCTTAATATCTTCTTGCGTAATAACACCTCTCTTTAAAAAATCATATAATATATGAAAAGCAGGAGGTTGATCTAAAGCATAGGCAAATATTCCATATTCCATAAGGTCAGGAAAGGTCTCATCATTTAGAGCATTGACTTCTTTCAGAAGATAGATTCCTCTTGTTATTGGTATCAGATAGTCCACAGTGTAGCGAAATCTATCCAAAAACCGATCTTCACCAGGTAAAAGAGGAATGCTTCCCCAATGAGAAGAATATACCTGATCAAAATATTTTTCAAAAATCCTTTCTAAATAAATATTCTTAGGTGTGGGAGAAATACCCAAATCACTAATTAGATCCCGGGGTTCGAAAGTTTCAGAAATTAATCTTATCTCCTCTTCCCAAGTAGTTAAAGAAATTGTAACTTCTTTTTCTTTAATTAGGCCGCCCTCTACAGGAAGAATTATTTTATAGAGTTGACCTTCAAAGCTCACATAAGCTAAAATTTTTTCTTCTAAATCTTTAAATATTGGGCACAAAAATTCTAATTTATATCTCTTATCGGCTTCAAATCTCATCTCCAATTCCCCTTCCATCATTAGAGATAATTTAAATAAATCTACTTTCCCTTTTTTAAACTGCGCATTTATCTTTTTTACTGCATAAACTACAATACCTTGCACATCTTGAGGATTTCTTATTCTACGATGAGCAGTGGATAATGAGACGGGGTTTTCTCTACCTAAAGAGTAAACTTGACTTAATCCATTGATATTAATAAGGAATATCCCCATTATAATTAATAATGTTATCTTACGCATATTTTTCCTTCTCATCTTTTATAAACTTATTAATATTTTGAATTCAAATATATTCCTTTTACCTATATAAAATATAACACGAAATTAGGAAATCGTCAAGGCCTGACTAAGATTTCAGGTTAATGAAATTCTGCAGGATTTTCTTTCCTTGTTTAGTCAGAATTGACTCTGGATGGAACTGCACTCCCCAGAGAGGATAATCCTTGTGTTTTAAACCCATAATCTCCTTTTCTTTTGTTTCGGCAGTAATCTCAAGACAT
>JAMWCM010000137.1 GCA_023818355.1 Candidatus Omnitrophota bacterium | reverse complement strand
GTAATGCTCCACCCAAAGAACATATCCAGATTATCTTGTTACACTATCTCATTCAGAAGTTAAGGTTGAAGGTCCTGCCTCATCCGAAAGGTGAATGGATTGATTTTCGTCAAATCCCCGGTGGAGAGGTTTACTTCCCCGCTTTCCGAAAAAGAGTAATTGAGGTTTTAATAAGAAAGTATGGTAAACATCCCGAAGGTCTGCTGGAAAGATTGGATTATTTCCCGGCAAAAAGAGTTCAGACCGCAGATGTAGGAATAATTATTGAGGTCTTTGATAATGTTCCTTTGCTCATCTGTCTCTATCGGGCAGATGAGGAGTTTTTAGCCGAAGCAAATGTTCTCTTTGATGAGAATATCTCGGAGATATTTTGTACTGAAGATATTGTGGTCTTAGCGGATATCGTTGTTCATCTCCTTTAAATTTTTAAAGTAAAATGGACTTAAATCCAGATTTAAAGAAGAAAATTTTAAAATTTCAAAAAAATGAGATTACCGAGCATTTTGTCTATAAGAAATTGGCAAACCTATCAAAGGATAAGAAAAATGCCGAAACCTTGACCCGGATATCTCAAGAGGAGATAAGACACTATGAATTCTTTAAATCTATAACCGGAGAGATGGTTTCTCCGGAGCGATCCAAAATTATCATCTATGTTTTTATCTCACGCATCTTTGGTTTAAATTTTGGTTTAAAACTTATGGAGAAAGGGGAGGGTTTAGCCCAGGATGGATACAATGGGCTGAAGGGGATAGATTTCGCATTTGAGAAGATAATTCAGGAAGAAAACAACCATGAACAAGAGTTAATTGGTTTAATTGATGAAGAGAGCCTAAGGTATACAAGTTCAGTGGTCTTGGGTTTAAATGATGCCTTGGTAGAGTTAACCGGTGCTTTGGCGGGCCTTACTTTGGCATTACAGAATAAAAGACTTATTGCTATCGCAGGTCTGATTACCGGGATCTCCGCCTCCCTATCCATGGCCAGTTCTGAGTATCTCTCTACCCAACAGGAAGAAACGGATAAGATTCCTTGGAAAGCGAGTATCTATACGGGGATTACTTATTTGGGAGCAGTGATTTTATTAATCTTTCCTTATTTTTTATTTAAAAATATATTCTTTTGTCTTTTTTTAGTCTTGTCTTCGGCAATCTTTCTTATTTTTATCTTTAATTTCTATACCTCTATTGCTAAAGGTCTATCATTTAAAAAGAGATTCTTGGAGATGGTCGGAATAAGTTTAGGAATTTCTGGAGTTAACTTTTTTGTTGGTCTTTGGATAAAGAGATTCTTGGGTATTCTTAACTAAATTGAGATAGAAAGGAGATGAGGTTAAATGGCAGAGTTTAAAGACCTATTTCAGACTGCGGATTTCAAGAAAGAAAAGCATGTCCCGGCGATTGAGGTTCTCGATAAAGTAAAGAAGGGAGAATTCTTTACAGTTAAAGTTTCTGTGGGAAAAGAAATCCCCCATCCCAATACCACTGAACACCACATCCGTTGGATTGAGGTATATTTTCTTCCTGAAGGAGAAAAGTTCCCCTATCAAATCGGTAAATTTGAGTTTACTGCCCATGGAGAATCAATCCAGGGACCGAATACAAGCACAGTTTACACTCATCCGGAAGTGGTATGCAATTTTAAAACCGAAAAATCGGGAACCATATTTTCTTCTTCCTACTGCAATATCCATGGTTTATGGCAGAGTGAGAAAAAGATAAGCGTGGAATAACTATGGTTAAAATTAAAAATGGCCAAATCATACCTTCTTTCCGCCTTGAGGATTTGGCGGGAGAGATTATTAAGTCAAATGATTTTTCCCGGAAGAAGAATTTAGTAATATTTTTCTTTGATAAATTAAATGCTGATTCCAAGAGATATTTGGAAATGCTTAATGGAATCTATCCTGAGGTGAGAAAAGAGGAAGCAGAGATTTTAGCAATTTGTCGCGAAGAAAAGGGCAAGATAGCTAAATTTATTCTTCAAAAAGAAATAAAATTCAATGTTCTCTTTGACCCCGAGAGTAAAATTATGGAGAAATTTCTGCAGGAAGATTTTCCCACCCTTTTTATTACGGATAGATTTCAGGCTCTATATAGAGCCTACACTGAGCTACCGGATAAAAGAGAGATAATCTCTTCCTTAGAATTCTTAGAAAAGCAGTGTCCGGAATGTGGAATAACTCACTGGCCTGAAGATTTAGTTATATAATCTATAAAACGGAGGCAGATATGAAAAAATTATTACACATTATTGCTACCCCGCGGGGAGAAGATTCCCGGACCTTAAGGGTTTCGGAAGTTTTCTTAGAGGAGATTAAAGGGAGGTATCCGGATTGTAATATTGAGGAGTTAAATGTCTTTAAAGAGGGTTTACCTGAGATAACTTTAAAGATGGTTGATGGTAAATACATTTTACTTACAGGAGGAGAACTTTCTTCGGTTTTGAAAAATGCTTGGAAAAAGATAGAACAGCAGATTAATAGATTTCTCTCTGCGGATGCTTATCTTATTACCACTCCCATGTGGAATTTTAGTATTCCCTATAGATTAAAACATTATATTGATATAATTATTCAGCCAAAGTATCTCTTTCAATATACAGAAAAAGGACCCCAGGGACTGGTAAAGAATAAAAAGATGGTGGTTATTACCAGCCGCGGTGGTGATTATACGGGTGAGGCAAAACCTTTTGATTTTCAAGAACCATATTTACGCACAATCTTTGGATTTATAGGGATAAGCGAGATTACCTTTATCAATACTCAGCCCATGGATGCTTTAGGTGAGGATATTCAGAAACAAAAAATAGAAGAAGCAAAGCAACT
>JAMWCM010000136.1 GCA_023818355.1 Candidatus Omnitrophota bacterium | reverse complement strand
AGGCAAGCCCAATAATTACCAAAAGAAAGAGAAGAATCCCCCATAAAAGCACCAGGGTAATCACTCCCTTAGAATTTCTGGGCATAGGGAAGATAAACCACTCTTTCCAGAAGATTGCCATCCTCCAACTCCATTATTATTTTCACTGCCTCAGGGAGAGCCAGAGGCTCATCCCAGCGTTCTTTATTAATCTCCTCTGTTTTTCCCACCAGAAATTTAAACTTTGCCTTAAAGACTGGTCCAGAAAAGTCTTCATACTCTCCTGGAGGAAAGGGCTCTATCTTTTTATACAAAACCTCTTCACCGCTTTCCAATTTAGTCATATAATAGTTAACCCGATAGAACTGGAAAGGATAATGAGTATGCACCTCCATTTCATCAGGAACAGTATTCCAGAAAACCAGTTTTTTATTCTCAGGCTCAAGCAAAAAATTGGGAATATCCCGAAAACTGAAGGGAAAGGCGGAACGGATTTCCTTTGCCATAATTTCTAAGACCACCCTTGCCCCGGCATACTTTTCGGCAATCTCTCGTGAACGTTTGGTAATTTTTGTTCCTGCCCAGAGCATTGTATAAAAAATTATAATAAGGATAGACAAAATCACCGTCGCAATCAAAACTTCTAAGATAGAAAATCCCCTATTTTTCTTTAACCAAGGTAACCAGTTCTGCATAAACCCTCCGTTTATCTCTTATTCTTACCTTTACTCTATAAAGACCAAGCAGTTTATCAAACTCTTCCTCCAGTTCCCAGTAAAATCCTTTATGGGGAAAAGGAAATTCTCCTTCCTTTTCTATCCTGCCGGGATTTTTAATCTCCTGAAAAAGAACCATCTCCGCCAAGTAAATGGAACGCGTAAAATCGTTGGAAATTTTGAAAGCGCGTAAGATACTATTCAGGGAGTAAATCAGGGGAACCGCAATTATCCCTAAGATTAAAGCAATAAAAAGCACCTCTAAGAGAAAAAAACCTTTCTTATTTTTTTCTTTTATAAATAACATTTCCGGCATAACTCCAGAGCTCAATTCCCGCTTCCCTCCCTCTTTTATCCTTAAGTTTAAATGCTCCCTTAAGGAGAGTCCCTTTTAAAGGGTCCATCTCTTTATTGAGTATTTCTATACCCCCTACCGGATTGAAAACCAAAATAAGAATCTCTGTGGAGAAAGTGTAATCGCGGGGAATAATGAGCTCTTTCCCTCTCTGTGTCTTTTCATCGGTAACCAGAAAGAGGCGTTTTTCATCCTTATAAACTTCCAGCTTATAGGGCTTATTCTGCGTAACCGCAAGTTCCTGGGCATAACGCAGGAAGGAAACAATTCTCTGAGCAAGATTTTCAAACTGGAGGGAGGAGATTGTTTCTTTAAATACAGGAAGGGAAATGAGCACAAATATAGAGACAATAATGATGCTTACCCCTAATTCTACAATACTAAAACCTTTATTAATTTTAATCCCCATTTCTATTTTATTCTATCAATTTAAGAAAAAAAGTCAAATCATTTCTAAGATTTTGTTTGCAGAAAAAATTGTTTTTTATTATACTTTATATCATCTCTCATCAAAAAGAGGCAGATGAAAAAAAAGATTATTTTTTATATTCTGGGATTAATTATTTTAGAAAATCACACTTACGCTGACTGGGAATGGTGGAATGAGACTGAATTCAACTGGAAGTTAAACAAACAGACGGAATGGGGATTTGTTGTAGAACAGAAGTTTAAAAACGATATGCACGATTTGTATCTTTATAATTTTCAATCCGGCATAACATTTGCGCTAAATGATTATTGGGATTTTGGCTTAAGTTATAAATATGAAAAAGAACGCGAATATGAGCATAAAAAATGGCAACCCTGGCTGGATGAACATCGGATTCAGATTGACCCGGTTTTAAAATGGGAATGTTGGGGACTAAAAATAAGTGATAGAAATAGATTTGAATATCGGATACTTGAGGCAAGAAAAGACCGCTGGCGTTATTGTAATCGGATTAAAATAAAAAAAGAGATTATCAGAACCGAACCCTATCTTGCCAATGAAATATTTTATGATTTTTATAAAGACACTCTTAATAAGAACCGTTTTGAATTAGGGATAGGCAAAAAGTGGGCTTATCTCTTGGAAACAGAAATTTACTATATGTTAGAGAGTTCAAAAAACGGCAATGATTGGCATCATTCTACAAATGTCTTGGGAACGGTTTTAAAAATAAAGTTTTAGAAAAAGGGGGTAGATATGAAAAAAAATCTCTGTTTTTGTTTAGTAAGCCTGATTATTTTTCTCTCGGGTTGTCGTAAACCCGTCTCTCAGGTAATTGTCTATGTATCACATGACCAGATTTATTCTGAACCCATATTAAAGGAATTTGAGAAATCAACAGGAATTAAAGTAAAGGCAGTCTATGACCTTGAGGCAACCAAAACCACCGGTATTGTCAATCGCCTGATTGCCGAAAAAGACTATCCCCGCTGTGATGTCTTCTGGAATAATGAAATTGTGAGAACAATTCTGCTTAAGGATAAGGGACTGCTTTCTCCTTATAAATCCCCAAATGCTCAGGAGATTCCCGAAAAGTTTAAAGATAGAGACGGTTACTGGACAGGTTTTGCTGCCCGGGCACGCATAATTATCTATAACAAAAACTTATTATCAGAAAAAGAAATTCCTAAAAGCATATACGATTTACTTGACCCCCACTTTAAGGGGAAAATAGCCATAGCCAATCCTCTCTTCGGGACCACCTCCACCCATTCAGCTGCTTTATTCTCCTATTTAGGAGAAGAAAAGGCAAAGGAATTTTTTCAAAAACTGAAAGAAAATGGAGTTTTAATTGTGCATGGGAACTCCATTGTCAAAGATG
>JAMWCM010000021.1 GCA_023818355.1 Candidatus Omnitrophota bacterium | reverse complement strand
TTGCTGAGAAAAACCGCTTTCTTCAGCCTGGGAAATTTTTTCTCTTATCTTCTCATGATACTTTTCCTTTCTCCGGGCAAGGGTATTGACCAGATTGATTTCTCTTTCTCTATGGTCAAGCTCATATATACCTGCTTTTTCTTCTATATCTATATAAATTTTGATTAATTTATCCTCTGCAGCAATTTCTACTTTCCCATCCCCATCAAAATCGTCTATTTTATGTTCTAACCAGTTATCCCCGGAATGAGAAAATTTATCTAATATATTTTCTGCTTTGAGGAGATGGGTATAAACGCTGTATCTTAAATGGTTGAGATATAGCCCTCCAAAAACTCCATGCCAGTAGCTGTCGTTATTCTGAGCCATATACAGATGATGTCTCGCTTTCTCAAATTCTAAATTTTGAATTTTGAATTTTGAATTTTGAATTTTTCTACTCACCTCCAGCATCCGCTTATGCATGTGATTTGCTTCCGGATACTTTGCTAAAAAATTTCTAAAATATCCACCTGACCAATCAAGCATTTCACTATAACTTGCACAGGGTAAATATGCCCTTTCTGCAGGAGGATAGTTGTCTATATATTCACTGAAATTCATAGTTTCCAGCCAATCACTATTCATTTCCAAAAGAGAAAAGAATTTCTCCAGCCATCTTTCTTCATATACCCATTTATGGGTACCTGGCCAGAGGCCAAATTTTTCTCCATCATCAGCAAAGGTAATCGCTTTTCTCCCATTTTCATAAGCTTCTCTTAAATATCTTAAAGATTCCTCGGGAAGTTTAAAAGGTAAGGCGTAGCGCAAAAATTTAGAACCGGGGAATATCTTTAGTACAAAATTCTCATATTCTGTTTGATAATACCCCCAGAGTTCCTCCCTGTTCTTACCGGCTTTCTCAAAATGGGTATCATCAACAATAGTATATTCTATATCTGCCTTCCGAAGGCTCATAGGTAAATCTGGCTCCCATACTCTCTCCGTAAGCCAGGCCCCTTTTGGTTTTATTCCCCAGAGCGAAACTATCTTTTCATTTAAAAGTTTTATCTGCCCAATTCTGTCTTCCTCAGGTAAAAGAATTAGAATTGGCTCATAGTATCCTGCAGAAAGAATCTCAACCTGTTTTTCCTCCACCAATTTCTTTATCCGCCTAATAAATTCAGGATTATTATCCTCTATCCAATCAAGGAGGCTACCCGAGTAATGTAAGGAAATTTTTATCGCCGGATGTTTTTCTAAGACATCTAAAAAAGGAAGATAGGCATTATGGAATGCCATTTTAAAAATATGGTCAAAATTCCCTACCGGTTGATGACAGTGCACGGACATTAATAACTTCATCTTTTCCATTCTAAGTCCCTCTCCTGAGAGAAATCAATAAATCTATAATACAGCGTGCTAATTTTTCCGGACTATGCCGAACAAAATTGGTTGTACTGATAACATCATCTTCTATAACTTTATATCCCCATTCTCTAATTTTTGAGGAATCATTTATCACGGGATAAGCATTTTCTTCTTTATATTTTTCCTGCAGAAAGAAAGGGACGGGTGCAGTATTGACAACACAGTAATCAATTATCCGGGGATGTGTATGTTCGGTAATTGTTCTTACATGGTCGGAGGCAGTATAATTATCAGTTTCTCCGGATTGGGTCATTACATTGCAGACATATATTTTTATTGCCTTTGCTCGCAAAATTGCCTCGGTTACTCCCTTTACAAGGAGATTGGGTAAAACTGAAGTGTAGAGACTCCCCGGGCCCAAAATTATTGCCTCTGCTTCATAGATAGCCTCCAGAGCCTCTTCTGTAGGATTACATTCACTGGGATTAAGATATAGCTTTCTAATCGGCACTCCCCGGTTGGGAATTTTTGACTCCCCAATTGTTTTTGTCCCATCAGTATGCTCAGCAATCAATTTTATCTTATGGAGTGTGGAAGGGACAACCTGTCCGCGTATAGCCAATACTTTACTTGACTCTTTTATGGCTTTCTCAAAATCTCCGGTAATCTTGGAAAGAGCAGTGATAAAAAGATTTCCAAAATTATGACCCCTTAACTCGGAATTTTCTTCAAAACGGAACTGAAACAGTTCACGCATCAATGGTTCAGCATCCGCAAGGGCAACTAAACAGTTTCTAATATCCCCCGGAGGTAAGAGGTCAAACTCTTCCCTTATTCTTCCGGAACTACCTCCATCATCGGCAACCGTAACGATGGCGGTGATGTTGGAGGTGTATTCTTTGAGCCCCTGAAGCAGAACCGAAAGTCCCGTTCCTCCTCCGATAGCGGTAATGCGGGGTCCTTTCTGCAGTTGTCTCTTCTGATACAGAATATCCACCAATTCCCTCTTTCTTTCGGGTAGCAAAATACTGATGAAAGATTTGACCATATACTTTATCCCTAAGGTTAACAAAACTATCCCTAACAAAAGAAGCAAAGCTCCTATAAACATATTTAGATGGTCGTATTTAGAAACCACCTTAGCCGAACCAATGCCTACACAGAATATTCCTACTGCGCATAAAAATATCCAGCGTTTGATCCGCATACCCGGATATAACCATTTAAAAAATCGGAATATTTTTCTCATCGCACTCCTTTTTAAAGATAGATTATAGCATTAGAAAGAAAAAAAATAAATTAAAAAATTCTTGCGAATGATTTTATTTATAGAGGGTCAATGTGAACAACTGCAGAAACTTTCAGTTTCTCCCTAAGTCTATCTTCCACTGCCTCGGCTATCTGATGAGCAGAAACTACAAGTAGTTCGGGTTCTACTTTTATGTGGAGGGAAACTCTCAATTCTTCTCCATACTCATGAATTTCTATATCATGAACATTCTCCACCCCTTTAACCCTATAAGATTCCTCCATAATCCTATGCAAAACTTCGTTGCTGGGTGCGTAACCAAGCAATCTACTTGAGGTACTGTAAACAAATTTTATCCCCATAAAAATTATCAGTGCTGAAATTAATAAACCTAAGAGAGAATCTATAATAAAATATCCAAAATGTGAGGCAACAATAGAGATGATAATTAATAAAGAAGCCAAGGCATCCGTCCGGTGATGCCAGGCATCCGCAAGGAGAGTCTCGCCCTTTATTCTTTTCCCTAACTCTATAGCAAATATCGCCATCTCTTCTTTTATATATGCAGATAAAACCATAAAGATTAAAATTCTTATACCCCCTTTAACTTCCTGAGGATGAAGTATGCGGGTAAAAGAATTTTGTAAAAAATGAAATCCTGCTACCACCAATAGCACTCCGATTATTAAAGTAGAAAGTGGTTCTATCCTCCCGTGTCCAAAGGGATGCTCTTTATCTGCAGGACGCCGTGAAATTTTGAAACCTGCCAACACTATCCCTGAAGTAATTACATCGGAAAAAGTATGAAAAGCATCGGCGATAAGAGCAATACTATTGGAAATTATTCCCAGAATTAGTTTTATTATAGAAAGGGCTGTATTGACGACAATGCTTACCCAGGCTTCCAGATAACCATATTTTGCCCTTACCTCGGGCTTCTGAAACTCCTCGGAGTCTTTAACAAATATTTTGAGTAAATTTCGGGTGATAAATCTCATATTTCTTCCAAAGGGAAAACAAATGCCTTTACCCTCTATTCTTTTTAATTTTTGCTTCAGACATCGCGTAAAGCGTAGGTACAAAAAGCATCGTAATTATGGTGGAAGCAGTGAGACCTCCGACCATCGTAATACCCAACGGCTGCCAGAGCTCTGAGCCTTCTCCGGTGGAAAGAGCAAGTGGCAGAAGTCCAGCTAAAGTAGTAAGCGCAGTCATCAGCACCGGCCTCAATCTCTCGGTTCCTGCCTGAATTATTGCCTCATACATAGACAAACCTCTTGCCCGCAGGATATTAATATAACTGATTAAAACGATGGCATTATTCACTACAATTCCCATCAGCATTATTATACCTAAAAAAGAAACGATATTTAAAGTAGTTTTTGTAAGAAGAAATCCTAAAAATACCCCGGGGAAAGCAAAGGGAATGGCCAACATAACTATAAAGGGATGAAATAGAGACTCAAATTGTCCTGCCATAACCATATAGATAAGAGAAATTCCTAAAATTAATAAGATTGTCAAATCCTTAAATGCTTTTACTTGTTCCTCTGCTTCTCCCCCAAAGTTAATCCTCATATCTGAGGGAATAACCATCTTTTTTATACTCTTCTCAATTTCTTCCCTTATCTTACCAGCGGGTCTGCCAAAAACATTACACTCAACTCTCACCACTCTTTCCCGATTGACCCTTTCTATCTCTATAGGACTGGTTGTTTCGTAAACTTTTGCAAAATTAATCAATTTTATTGCCTTGCCGGTTACAGGAGAAACGATAGATAAATTTTCAATATCTTCTATTTTCATACGTGAATTTTCTTCCAGTCTCACATAGATATCGTATGTCTCACCCTTCTCCCGGTATTTTGTAGCTGTAGAGCCTTCAATATATGTCTTTAATGATGTAGCGATTGTTTGCATATTTAAACCGGATATGGACGCCTTTTCCCTGTCCACGGCAATTCTTAATTCGGGTTGGCCTATTTCGCGGGAAATACTTACATCCACTGCTCCCGGAATTTTCTCTACTATATCTTTTATCTTCTCCGCAAGACTGTTTGTTTCCTCAAATGAATGTCCAATAATTTCTATTTGAATTGCTTTACCTCCCATACCCGTAATCAATTTTCCCAAGGGATTCCCTGTAGAAATATCTATCTTCATTACCCCGGGGATTTTCTCTATTTCTTTTCTTAGCACCTGTCCAATTTCAAAAACCGAACGTTTTCTCTCTGTTTTAGGGACCAATTTTGTTCCCGCCACAATAATATTTTCTCCTGATTCTCCTGCTGCTCTAAATGCTCTTCCCATACTAGAAGTAGTTCCTGGTCTCACAAAGATAACCCTTCTCTCAGGAATATTTTTTTCTAAGATTTCTTCTATTCTTAAAGCAATCTTTTTTGTTTCTTCAAAACGTGTGCCCAAAGGAAGCTCAACCGTTATCCGTATGTCACCAGTATCTTCTTCAGGGATAAATTCGTTACCCACAAAATGCATTAAAAATAAACTAAAAATAAATAATAGTGAAAAACCAAAAATAATCAATTTTTTATACTTTAGGCTGAATTTGAGAACGAGAGAGTAAAAGTTCTCTAATTTTTTAAACCACCACTGTTCTGAAGTTTTGGTATGCTGGTATTCTTTTAAGAGTTTTGAACAGAGCATCGGGCTGAAAGTGGTAGCAGTAAAAAGCGAAGCTATAAGGGTCACTGTAACTACAAGCGCCAACTCTCCAAACATAATCCCGATTATCCCCCGAACAAAAAGAAGGGGTAAGAATACAACAACCGTTGTAAATGTGGAGGCAGAAATGGCAAGAAACATCTCCTGTGCTCCAAAGATTGCTGCTTCCCGCAAGCGTTCCTTTTTCTCAAGATGTCTCCAGATATTATCCACAATAACGATGGCGTTATCCACAACCATTCCCGAAGCAATGGCTAAGGATGACAGAGTTACAATATTCAAGGTTTTTCCGCTTAAAAAAAGATAAATAAACGAAATAAGTAAAGAAAAGGGAATAGTGAGAGCAATAACCAGACTTGTTCTGAGCTCTCTCAGGAAAAACCAGACCACTAAGATTACCAGAAATATTCCTCTAAAAAGGGTAAACTTTAAGGAATTTAAAGAGTTAATAATGTCTTGGGAGGTATCAAAAATAATATTTAATTTCACATCACGAGGAAGGACCCCTTCCAGTTTCTTCAGAACTCTTTTAATCCGCTGGGCTACTTCAACAGTATTTGTTCCGGTCTGTTTCTGAATCATCATCACTATCCCGGGTCTCCTGTTTATCCTCGCCTCCATAGTAATCTCTTTAAAACTATCCTCTATTCTTGCCACATCTTTTAAATAAATTACTTTATTATCTTTTTTACCCAAGATAACTAAATTGAGCTCATCGGGAGAAGAGAATTCACCCGGAAGTCTTATCAAGTAACTGGTAAGTCCTGATTTCAAATTTCCTAATGGTTGGCTTATATTTTCTCTTTTTAAAGTATTCAAAATATCTAACACAGAAAGACCGTATCCTTCCAGACGTGCTCTCTCTATCCAAATATTAATCTGCCTCTCCAGACCTCCAAACAATTGCACAGTTCCTACTCCCGGAAGTTGCCTGAGTGAATCTGCCACCTTTTTATCAATTAGGTCATAAAGTTCAGAATAACTCTGCTGAGCATTGATTCCTATAAATAAGATAGGCATCATCGCAGTGTTAAATTTGAAAATAAAGGGATTTTCCATTTCATCAGGAATATCGGGAAGGAACCGTTTAGCCAGTTCAATGCGGTCGCGGATATCATTGGAAGCAGTATCCAGATTTGTCCCCCAGGAAAACTTTAAGGTAATTACAGAAATACCTTCTGCGGAAAGGGAAGTAATTTTTTCTAATCCGGGGGTGGTGGATAATTGATTCTCTAAAGGCTCAGTCACTTTTATCTCTACATCCTCTGGACTCGCACCTAGATATGCAGATATTACACTAATAATGGGGGGTTCAATCTCCGGCATTAAGTCTATTCCTAAACGAGTGAGACTATACAGAGACATAAAAATAATTCCCATAAAAATCATCAAATTGGTTACCGGTCTATTAACTCCAAACTCAGGTAGTTTCATTTTAACCTCAGTCTATAAGGGATAATTATCTGTTTCCTCTATAGTTACCTCCGTTCCTTCTTTGAGTTTCTGCTGTCCCATAATCACTACCAAATCGCCTTCTTTTACTCCCTCTATAACTTCGTAAAATTGTCCTTGACGCAAACCCAGTTTAATATTTTTTAAAACCGCTTTATTTCCCTCCACTGTAAAGACATATAGATCTGGTCCTCTACCGATAATTGCCTCCTTTAAAATAACGGGAACATTTTTGTGTTCAGAAATAATGAGTGTTACTTTTGCAAATAGTCCAGACTTAAGCAAATGTTCAGAATTCTCTACCATTATTTCTATCGGGAAGGTTCGTGTATCTAAATCCAATACAGGACTGATTTTAGTTACCTCCCCAGTAAATTCTTTCTCCGGATAGGCATCCACATAAATTTTTGCTTTTTGTCCTAAAGATATACGAGCAAGGTATTTTTCGGGAATTTCTAATTTAATCTTTACCTTACTTAAATCCAAAACTTTTGCCACCGGGGTTTGCATGTTTACACTTTCTCCCAAATCTACATAAATCCTACCTACAACTCCAGCAAGGGGACTTTCTACCGGTGCTTTCTCAAATTTTAAACCAACCTCATCACGGTCAATATAAAGAATAGGTTCTTCCTTTTTCACCAAGCTACCATCTTCTTTTATCTTTTCAATAACCTTCCCACTCACCTTCGGATAAACCAGAACCTCATCCTTTGCCTTTATATCTCCCACATACTCAATCGTCTCTGAGATATTTATAGATTTTACACGCATTACCTTTACTGGAACTACTTCCTGAGTATTCTCTTTCTTTATTTCGGGTTTCTTCTGACATCCAAAAATAAATGGGACAACCATAATGATTAGAAAAAATTTTTTAATTTTCACTTCATCTCTCCTATCGCTTTCTCTAATTTTGCGCGGGCAATCAAATAATCATAAACTACCTCTTTACGATTAAACTCAGCAATCTCCAATTTCAATCTGGCATCATCCAAATCCAGACCGCTGGCAATTCCTGAATTATATCTCTCAGTAACTGTCTGTAAGTTATCTTCAAATAAACTCACTTCTGCATCCCTAGCTTTCAATTTTGCAATAGCATTATTCAATTCCAAATAGGCAATTTTTAACTCTTCAAAGATATCGGCAACAGTTTTTTCTTTGAGTAGTTGTGTCTCTTTAAGTTCCAGCTCTGCCTGTCTTATCTTTGCCTGGGTAGCAAAACCATCAAATATAGGCCAGGTCATCACAATACCCATTATCTGATGGCCTTCCCATCCTTGAGAAATAGCTATTGGGGAATCAGAGCGATTAATATAATAATCCCAGGAGGCGTATATATTAGGAAGAAGGTTTGCTCTGGCAATCTCTTTCTGTAACTTATTCATCTTTTCCTGTATTTCATAAAGGCGCAAATCCGGCCTTTCTCGCAATGCCTTAAGATAGGCTTCGTCAAAGGCAATTTCTATGGGTTCATAAAGCAATTCACCTTCGGGCTCTATCTCCACATCCTTTGCTAAATAAAGTATATTTTTAAGGTTTTCCTTTGCTTCCTCTATCTGATTTAAAGAGCTGTTTAAAATATGTTTTATACTTGCCAAAGCCTGCTGTAACTTAATAATTTCTGACTGTGCAGACTGTCCAGAAAGATAGCGCTCGGTAGCCATCCGAAGATGACTTTCTGTATTTACAAGAATTAACCGATTCAGTTGAGCATATTCTCTGGCTAAAAGGAGACTGAAAAATGCTTTTTTAACTTTAAAAACCGTTTCTAAGATAGCCATATCCAAACCTGCTTTACTTATGTCAATACGGTATTTATATTGGCTAATATTGCCGGTTATTTTACCACCTTTATATAAAGGCTGTTTTAAAGAAAATTTATTTGTATAACTATCTATATCTTTACTATAGTAATTTTTTGTCTCTAACCACGAACTTTCTATACTAAAAGTAGGTAGGGCTTCTGCTTTTGCTTCCTTTAATTTTTCCTTTGTCTTCATTAAATCCTGCTGTTTAAAAAGAACCTCCCGATTCTCACGGAGAGCAATGTTAATTGCCTCCTCAAGGGTAAGTCTTATGGGTTCCTCTGCAGATAATAAAAAATTTCCTAAAAGCAGAATGAATAGAATTGACCTTTTCATTATCCAGTTTTGGGATTTTCTAAAAGAAACTTATAAATCTTAGTCAAGATATTGAGATAATCCTTACGCTCTTTTTCTGTGAGTTTACCAAAAATATCTTTAATTAACTCCTTTCTCTGTCTGATTACTTTATCAATCAAACTCTCGCCTTTCTTAGTAAGTTTTACCAAAATAATCCTTCTATTAGCAGGGTCGTTTTCTCTAAATAAATAACCATCCCTTACGAGTTTATCTACAATTCCGGTGGCCGCCGGAGCAGTGACAGATAAAATTTTGGCAATTTCAGACATAATTGCTTTTTTTTCTCTATATAAAAATTCCAGAACCATAAATTGGGGTAAAGTAATTTTTCCTCTGAGCAAGGCATCGGACTGCCTTTTAGCCATAAGTCTTAAAACTTTAGGGAGCAAGGCTACCGTCTTATCAGCAAATTGATTAATTGACATTTTATTTAATTAATATTTAATTTAATTAATTATTTACCAAATTAAATATATCATAAGACTGTAATTCTGTCAAGGGAAAAAGTTGTAAGTTCTATCTAAAAATGGTATATTAAAAATATGCCGAAAAAATGTGGATTTGTAGCAATTATGGGAAGGCCAAATGTAGGAAAGTCCACCCTGCTCAATACAATACTGGGGGAGAAGGTGAGTATAGTTTCTCCTAAACCCCAAACCACACGCTTCCAGATCCGGGGAATCCTCAATGAAGAACGCGGCCAGATTATCTTTGTAGATACTCCAGGAATGCACATCCCTAAGACTGAATTGGGTAAATATCTCAATGTTACCGCTTTAAAGGCAAAAACAGACTGCGACCTTATTTTATATATGGTAGATTTAACCCGACCTCCAGGTGAAGAAGAAAAAAATATTATAAGAAACTTAAGTACTATAGATAAACCTGTAATTATGGTTCTCAATAAACAGGATAAGGGAACAGGTTTTGTTAATGAATATATAAAATTCTGGCAGGAAAATATGAGAAGAGAAAATGACCCTCTGAAATATTATATCCCTGTATCTGCTTTGGAAGGGAAAAATATTCCCCAACTTCTGGAGGTAATCTTTTCTCTTCTTCCTGAAAGTCAGCCTTTCTATCCGGAAGATATACTTTCAGATTTTCCTTTACGATTAAATATCTCAGAGATCATCCGGGAAAAAATTCTTAACACTTTAAAGGAGGAACTTCCCTATTCTACCGCCGTTATGGTAGAAGAGATGCTTCCCCGGAGAGAAGACCTTCTTTATATAAAAGCAATTATTTTGGTGGAGAGGGAGTCTCAGAAGGGGATTGTTGTTGGAAAAAAGGGGGAGATGATTAAGAAAATTGGAGAAAGGGCAAGAAAAGAGATTGAAACTCTCCTGGAAAAAAAAGTATATCTGGAATTATTTGTTAAGGTGGAGAAAAACTGGCAAGAAAATCCTTTAATCCTGAAGAAACTGGGATACTATATCTAAATCCTATTTAAACAAGGTATTGGCGATAATGAATGAAGCAAAAACAATAGAAACCATAGACATCAGTTTTATCAAAATATTTAAGGATGGCCCGGCGGTATCCTTAAAAGGGTCCCCCACGGTATCACCCACAATACTTGCCTTATGAGGAAACGAACCCTTTCCTCCCAGATTTCCTTTCTCAATATACTTCTTAGCATTATCCCAGGAGCCACCTGAATTTGCCATCATTATGGCGAGAATAAATCCTGATACCAAAGCACCACAAAGAAGCCCTACCTCTGCCTCCAGCCCCATAAATATTCCCACAAACAAAGGAGAAAATATAGCTAAAAGAGAAGGAAGAATCATTTCTTTCTGTGCTCCTTTAGTAACGATATTTACGCATCTACCATAATCTGCTTTTGCTTTTCCTTCCATTAAACCCTTAATTTCCTTGAATTGTCTCCTCACTTCCTCCACTACTCTTCCGGCGGCCCTCCCCACCGCGCCCAATGTAAGGGAACAGAAAAGGAAAGGGAGCATACCACCTACAAACAATCCACTGATAAGCCGGGGATTTATAAAATTCATGTCCAAAGTTTTCCCTAAGGATTCAATCCGTTCTTTGTAAGCCACAATTAAAGCAAGAGCAGTCAATGCTGCCGAACCGATGGCAAATCCTTTTCCTGTAGCAGCAGTGGTATTTCCTAAGGCATCAAGGGCATCGGTGCGTTTTCTCACTTCTTCTCCTAAACCAGACATCTGGGCATTTCCACCAGCGTTATCGGCAATCGGACCATAAGCATCGCTGGCTAAAGTTATTCCCAATGTAGAAAGCATACCCACGGCAGAAATTCCTATTCCATAAAGCCCAAGATTAAAATTATTCAATCCTCCCGAGAGATAGAAGCTTAAGAGAATTGCACTGGCAACAATAACTACTGGAATAGCAGTAGAAAGCATCCCTATAGATAAACCACCAATGATTAAAGTTGCCGGCCCGGTCAAAGCGGTTCGGGAAAGAAAGCGTGTAGGAGAATAACTATCCGAAGTAAAAAATTCTGTAGAAATCCCCATAAAAATTCCGGCTAAAAGACCGGAAATAACTGCCCAGTATACTCCGATAAGTTCGTTTCCTAAAAGCATTTTTATTATGAGATAAGAGAAGATAGCAATCAACAGTGCAGAAGAAAAAATCCCCTTACGCAATGCTTTAAGCAAAATTCCCTGTTCTGCCTTTTCTTCTGCATTCACAAAAAATGTGCCGATAATGGAAGCGATTACTCCCACTCCCGCCATAACCATTGGAAGGGTTACTCCTTTTATTCCCAGACCAGCGGAAACCGCCAGAGCCATTGTAGCAACAATGGAGCCCACATAAGATTCATAGAGGTCTGCTCCCATACCTGCCACATCGCCTACATTATCACCAACATTATCCGCAATTACTGCTGGATTTCTCGGGTCATCCTCAGGAATACCCGCTTCCATTTTCCCTACCAGGTCAGCACCTACATCCGCTGCCTTAGTAAAAATCCCTCCTCCTACTCGGGCAAAGAGAGCTTGAGAACTCGCTCCCATACCAAAACAAAGCATTGTAGAAGTAATTGCTCCCAACTTATCCATACCCTGTGGCAAAGGATGAAGAGAATAATACCAGTTCAATAACCAATACCAGATACTTAAATCTAAGAGTCCCAGTCCCACCACTACAAAACCCATTACCGCTCCTCCGGAAAAAGCCACTCGCAAAGCATTATTCAGACCGCTGCGTGCAGCATTCGCAGTTCGGTCGCTGGAGTTGGTTGCCATATTCATCCCGATATAACCTGCTAACCCGGAGAAAAAACCTCCGGTTAAAAAAGCAAAGGGGACAAAGATAACCAGATATCCTTTTATGCTTAACCAGAGAAGAATTAAAAAAACAAGGGCAAAAAAGATTGCCACCACTGAATATTGTCTTTTCAAATAAGCTCGTGCTCCTTCTTTCACTGCCTCGGCAATCTCCTGCATTTTTTCATTTCCCCGTTCTCTCTTCATGACTCTTAGGGCTAAAAATCCGGCAAAGACTATGGCTAAAAACGAACACAATGGAGCAAACAATAAAAAATTAAAATTTTCCATCACCCCTCCCTTAATCTATTAATCATCTCTAAAAATTCAACTCCATTTTTTAATAAATTCCTCCGCCTCTCTAATCGTTTCATCGGGTGTGGATGCTCCGGCAGTAATTCCTACCGAGCTTACTTTATTAAACCATTCAGGCTTTATATCCTTCTTATTCCTTATCCAGTAAGTATTTTTATTTATCTTATGAGCAATTTCATAGAGTCTCTTTGTATTGGCACTGGTTTTTGAACCAATGATAAGCACCAGATTACACTCTTTGGATAAAGTTCTTATCTGTCTCTGCTTTATGCGTGTGGGCTGACAAATCGTGTTAAAAAAATTCAGGTCTTTAATATATCTTTTAAGAATTTTCTCCATCTGTTCTATCTCTGTATCATTCTGTGTAGATTGAACCACCGCTGATGCTTTTCCTATCCCTTTAAATCTCTCAGGGTGGATCTTCTCCCCAGGGTCAACAATCAGGGCTTTGTTCTTCAGTTGCCCGGCAATCCCCAGGACTTCATCATGGTTTTTGTCCCCAATTATAATAATCTGACGTTTTTTTCTCTCCTCTTCTTTAGCAATTTTATGTATCTCTTTTACCATAGGACAGGTAGCATCAACAATCTCATAACCAGATTTCTTTGCTTGCTCAAAAACTTTTTCTCCGGCTCCATGGGCAGAAATAAGTAAAATTTTTCCTTTTCCCCGGTTTAATTTTTTTATTTTCCTTACCCCCAATCTGTAAAGTTTCTTGGAGACATCTTCATTATGGACAATGTTTTTCAAGAGACAAATCTTTTTCCCTTTAAGAGCCAAATCTTCAGCAATCCTGATTGCTCTTTTTACCCCGAAACAAAAACCGGCGGTTTGGGCAAGTTTTATCTGCATAAGATTATCTTCGGAATATATCCAGATAAAGCGCCAGTAAAAAGGCAATTATGGATGTAAAAAATATAAAGAAGTAGTTAATACGGTCTTTCCTTGAAGAGAGGGCGCAGAGGATGTCCTTTATTAGCCTATAGTCATCAAAAGATAAATTCTCTCTTTTATCAATTTTATTCACTAAGTCTGCTTTAAGAATCAAAATTGAACGGGTATTATCCAATTTGAATTTATAAACAAAAAATATAAAAAAACCCAACACCCCTACATACCAAGCAATCTTTCCGTACCAGGGATGATAGGAATCAAGTATTACCACCACCCTGATGGCAATTGCAGCAATCAAACCAATTAGAAAGAAAATCCAAGAAACAAAAGAATCTTGACACTTATCTAACTGACTGCATTTTAAACACTCTTTTTTCATCGTTGATTCTGTAAATGACGGAAAATAATTTCTGAAAGAGATATGCTTCTTATATTCTTTTTCACAATCCTAAATCTTTAATTACTTTTTTCAACGTATGAGCGGAATTAATAAATAAATTTTTTTCTTCCTCAGATAATTCCAGCTTAAGAATCTCTCTCACCCCTTTTCTATTTACTACTGCCGGAAGACTTAAATACACATCGTTTATTCCTAAATAATCATCTACTAAAGAAGAAACCGGTAGAATTGCATTCTCATCATTGACCACTGCTTCGGTTATTCTTACTAACGCCAGCCCTATCCCATAGGAAGTTTCTCCCTTCTTCTCAATTATCTTATAGGCAGAATCCCTTACCGCGTTAAAAATTTTGTTAAACTCTTCTTTCTGTTGGCAGAGAGCTCTATTTTTACAAATATAGCAATAATCTTTAAACAGAACCCCCCCGATCATTGCCTTTGACCAGACTGCAAACTCTGTATCTCCATGCTCACCTAAGATATAGGCATGGATATTGCGGGCGTCTACATCACAGTATTTAGCCAGCATAAATCTTAAACGGGCAGTATCCAGAACAGTTCCTGAACCAATTACCTCCCGTGCAGGCTTTCCGGAAAATTTATAGGCCGCGTAAGATAAGATGTCCACGGGATTGGTTACAATTAAAAAAATACTCTTTGGAGAATAACCCATTACTTCAGGAATTATCCGGCGATAAAGTTCAACATTATCTTTAGCCAAGTCAAGCCTCGTCTGTCCGGGCTTCTGTTTACTACCGGCAGTAATCACCACTAAATCAGAATCCTTTATTTCCGAATAATCACCATAGGTTATATCCACGGGCGATATGTAAGGTGCTCCGTGAGCCAGGTCCATCGCTTCCCCTTCTAACCGGTTTTTATCAATATCTACCAGCACAATGGAACGGGCAATTCCGCTTATCAACAAAGCATAGGCATAGCGCATTCCTACATTACCACAGCCCACAATAGAGATTTTTGGCTTAAGATTTTCCATAAAAATTACCTAAAATTTATAAGTCTTCCACGAGTTCAATTAAATTCTTATCCGGATCGTAACAGAAACAAACCTTGGTAGAAGCATAAGGGGTTTTCAGAGGCTTAGAAATAAACTTTACTCCCTGTTTTTTTAGTCTTTTATACTCAGATTCTAAATTATCTACCGTAAAAGATATATGATTGTAACTGGGTTTTATTCTTACATATGGTTTTTCCCAGCAATGTAGTTCAAAAACAGGAGGACTATTCTTGGGCTGATTTTTATTCCTCAGTTTGACATAGGTCAGTTTTATTCCTTTTAATCCTAATAAAGTTTCTGGATATTCACCCGCCAATTCTATAACCCTTTCTACCTCCATTCCCAAAAGACCTTGATAAAACTTCAGGGAACGTTCTAAATTCCTTACCAGAATGCAGGCATGCCTTAACCCATTTACCATCTTATACTTACCTCTTCCACCCCAGGGGTGGAAATGGCCTCCAGGATTTTGTGCAGAGATTGGCTTGCCGGAGAAGGAGCTAAATCCAGAACTGACTTTCCCTGTTGCATAGCCTCAGCCACTTCTCTATCTTCCGGGATAGTCCCGATAAGATTAAGCATAGTTTTTTCTACCATTTCTCTCAGTGGGTCAGGGAGAGTGGAATTAAGGCGGTTGATAATCAGATATTTATTTTTGATTCTTAATTTCAACTTTCCGGAGATTTCCTGAATGCGCAGTGCTGCCCTTAAAGAAACGGGGTCAGGATTAGCCACAATAAACAAAATATCCAAGTCATCAGTGGTTCTCCGGCTCAAATGTTCCATACCTGCCTCAGTATCCATAACCACCACCCGGTATTGTTGCGAGAGTTTACTCAGATAATCGCGCAGGAGATGATTTACCGCACAATAACATCCCTGAGATTCCGGACGACCCATTACCAATAAATCAAAATTATCTGCCTCCACCAAAATTTCATTTAAGCGGCGCAGGATAAATTCATTCTTCGCCTCACCTTGGGGAACTCTGCCTTCCAAGACTTCTTCCCGCACCTCAGCAATGGTCTCTTTAAACTCCAATCCCAAAGCAACATTTAAATTGGAATTAGGGTCGGCATCTACAGCCAAAAGAGGGGTAATTTTCTGCTCAATAAAATATTTTATCGCTAAAGCAGACAAAGTAGTTTTTCCTGTCCCACCTTTTCCGGAAAAAGCAATTCTCAAAGTCATAGCAATTCTTTCTTTATATCTTATAGAGAATCTTCTTTACTGATGGAAATCTCTCAATATCTGTATGGGGTAAAAATAAAGATGCGCTATAGTTATTCATAAATTCAGGATTTGT
>JAMWCM010000135.1 GCA_023818355.1 Candidatus Omnitrophota bacterium | reverse complement strand
ATGCTAGGTCAAGGGTAATTACCCGCTTATCGCGTAAGACCTCGGGAACATCTCCACGCACAATCTTTTGGGCAAGCCCTTCCACAATGGCTGTCTTCCCCACACCCGCCTCTCCTAAGAGAACGGGGTTATTCTTTGTCCTCCTGCTCAAAATCTGCATTACCCGCTCAATCTCATCCCTTCTCCCGATTACCGGATCAAGTTTATTCTCACGGGCTAACTGCGTAAGGTCCCTTCCAAAAGCATCCAAGGCAGGAGTTTTTGTTTTTTGCGTATGACTGGTCCCATAAGGAGAACCTGACGCTCCCCCTGCTCCTAAAAGTTCCATTACTGCTCTCCTCACCCTGGTGAGGTCTAATCCTAAATTAACCAGAACCTGCGCTGCTACTCCCTCTCCCTCCCGGATTAAACCCAAGAGTAAATGCTCTGTTCCAATATAATTATGCCCTAAGGACCTTGCCTCCTCCATTGCCAGTTCAATAACTTTTTTTGCCTTGGGAGTAAAGGGAATATCTCCGGAAACCACAGTGCTCGGGCCAGGATGAACAATTTTCTCCACCTCCAGACGAATACTCTCCAAACTCAATCCCAAGTTCTGTAAAACGGCAGCCGCTACCCCCTCCCCTTCCCGGATTAAACCCAGGAGAATATGTTCTGTCCCAATATAATCGTGGTTAAAGCGGCGCGCCTCTTCTTTTGCCAAGAGAACTACTTTTCTTGCTCTTTCTGTAAAACGGTTAAACATATTTTTTCCTCCTTTTTGTTTTTATTTTAACATGAAAAAGGAAATTTTTCAAATAAAAATTGTCAAGGGAAAATGGTTTGACACTTACGAAGTGTCTATGGTTTTTTTCTCCACAAACTTAACAGGTGAGATGTAGACAGGCAGCGGTTTTTTTCTTTAAAGAAATTTTATTGTATTCCTGGCAGGCTTTATCTGTGGGCTGAATAATTAATTCTATCCCTAAATCTTTTGTCTTCTTCTTTACCTCCTCCAAGACCTCCATTAATCCTGAAGCACCGGTGCCAATAATGATTACCTCTGGTTTTTCCTCAAGTGTTTCTTTTATATCCTCAAGACATAAACTGTGCCCCTTTTTCCTCCACCAGGAAGCATCAATCTTTCCGGGATAAACAATTACATCCGTCCTATAAGTTTTACCATCAATAATAATTTCGCCAAAACGATATCTTTCTATCCGCGGCATTAGCGCATTCTTCTCTCCAGAGCCTCTCTCCTTGCACGCTCTTCTCCTAAATACCAGTTTGCCTCATCGCGTTCTTTCCGGAGGCGGGAGCATTCAGTCTCCAATTCTTTAATCCTCTGTTCAAGCCAGGAGACTCTTTGCTCAAGGGCAACATTCCTTGCTTTCTCCTCCCCCAGATACCAGCGGGTATCATTCAAATCTTTATAAAACCGATTTACCGCCTCCATAAACTCTCCCATGGTCTGAAAAAGCCGCTCTTTGTAGTCCTCCAGAGTTCTCTCCACTACTTCCTCCATCTCCCCTCCTTTTTTTAAAATATAAATTAACCCTCAATACAATTTTTATTTTATTTTTTTCCCCTTAGATTGCAAGAAAAAAATTACTTTCTCTGCCAGTAGGAGGCAAGTAAAGAGGCAGTGAAAACTGAAAGGATTACAAATACTGCTGCAGGGAGAGCACTCCTCTCCCCAAAATGTTTTATGGCTAAAACTACACCTAAGCCAGCATTCTGCATCCCTACCTCAATGCTTAAAGTTCGGCGTCGGGGAAGACTTAACTTAGAAACTTTTCCTACAGCGTAACCTAAAAAATATCCCAAGATATTGTGCAACAAAACTGTAAGAACAATTAAATAAGTAAGGGAGTTTATATACCGCTGATTAAGGGCAACCACTAAGGAACAGATAAAAATGATAAAAGTAACCGAGATTGCCGGAAAAATTTTAATAAAAGGATTGATTCTTTCTTTTAAAATATTCTTCATTCCGAAACCCACAAAAAGAGGAATAACCACCATCAAAAGAATATTGAAGAACATCTTCCAGAAATCAATTTTTAAAATAAATTGGGCTAAAAGATAGGTAAGCGACGGAGTAGCAAAGGGAGAAATTAAAGTAGAGAGAGCGGTTAAGCATACTGAATAGGCAACATCGGCATGAGCCAGATAAGAAATAATATTGGATGACATTGCTCCCGGAGCACAACCCGTGAGAATAACCCCTAAGGCAATCTGAGAAGGTAAATGAAAAATTTTTGTTAAACTAAAACCCAAAAAAGGCATAATGGTATACTGAGCAACCATCCCTAAAAGAATAATTCCGGGAAACTTAAAAGTATTTTTAAAATCCTTTGGCTCTAAAACCATGCCCATTCCAAACATGGTTAAGGTAAAAAACCAATCCATCCCTGGCTTTAAGGGGATAAAATATTGCGGAAAAAAATAGGCAAGAATGGCAAATAAAATTACCCAGAAACCAAAAAGTTTGGTGTAGAGGTCTAAGATACGGCTCATATTAATGATTTCTGGATTATTTCAAGGACTTCCTGATGCACCACACCATTTGAGGCAAGATAATTGGGCATATTTAAATTCCAGGGTTTTCCTGCAAAATCGGTAAATTCCCCTCCTGCTTCCTTGACCAGTAAAGCTCCGGCAGCAAAGTCCCAGGGTTTATCATTAAATTCAATATCTATTTCAATCTTTCCCTCGGCAAGCATACAAAGATGTTCGGCAGTTGAGCCAAACATTCGGATATTAAAAATTTTTATGGAGAGATTCTTTAAAACTGAGGACATCTCTTCAGGATTGTATCTGATTGAACTGTCATAGACACAGGTTGCCTCTGATAATTTTCGTGAGGAAACTTTCAATCTCTTACCATTTA